>NZ_LMNJ01000004.1:0-153197 GCF_001423325.1 Methylobacterium sp. Leaf113 | reverse complement strand
GCCAGAACAGGTCCGCCATCGCCGCCTCCGTGCTGCAAACGGCGGCTCTGAATCACAAAACCAGAATTCTCGCAACGTCTTGGTTCGGTTCACACCCTAGCGCTCGCGAAAAAACATGCCCACCCTGGGATGAACGGCCCAGGGCCGGGCGTATCAGGCAAGGACCTCCGATGGCGAGCCATCCGGATCACGACCAGGGCGGCTCCCGGGCCTCTACCGTCCTGCGGGTGACGAGCGGCAACTTCCTGGAGATGTTCGACTTCTTCGCCTTCGGGTTCTACGCCACCTACATCGCCAAGGCGTTCTTCCCGAGCGAGAGCGACGTCGCCGCGCTGATGCTGACCTTCATGACCTTCGGGGCTGGCTTCCTCATGCGGCCCCTTGGAGCCGTGCTGCTCGGGGCCTATGTCGACCGGGTCGGCCGCCGCAAGGGCCTGATCGTCACCCTGTCGATCATGGCCGCGGGCACCATCCTGATCGCCCTGGTGCCCGATTACGCCAGCATCGGCCTCGTGGCGCCGGTCCTGGTGCTGATCGGCCGCCTGCTCCAGGGCTTCTCCGCCGGTGTCGAACTCGGCGGCGTCTCGGTCTACCTCGCCGAACTGGCGCCGCCCGGCCGCCAGGGCTTCTACGTCGCCTGGCAATCGGGCAGCCAGCAGGTGGCGATCATGGCGGCGGCCGCCATCGGCTACGCCCTCAACCGCCTGTTGATGCCGGCCGAGATGGGCGCCTGGGGCTGGCGCATCCCTTTCCTGATCGGCTGCCTCCTGGTGCCGTTCCTGTTCTACATCCGGCGCTCGCTGCAGGAGACCTCCGCCTTCCGCGCCCGCAAGGTCCACCCGCCGGTGGGCGCGGTGCTGCGGACCCTCGCCCGCAACTGGCGGATCGTCTGGCTCGGGATGCTGATGGTGGCCATGACCACGATCGCGTTCTACGCGATCACGGTCTACACGCCGACTTTCGGCAAGAACGTCCTCCGGCTCTCCGACACCGACAGCCTGATCGTCACCTTCTGCGTCGCGGTCTCCAACCTGTTCTGGCTCCCCGTGATGGGGGCGCTCTCCGACCGGATCGGGCGGCGTCCGATCCTGCTGCTGTTCTCGGGGCTGACCCTCGTCACCGCCTACCCGGCGCTGGCCTGGCTCGTGGCGCATCCGAGCTTCGAGACCATGCTGGCGGTGCTGCTGTGGCTGTCCTTCCTCTATGGCGGCTACAACGGCGCCATGGTGGTGGCGCTCACCGAAATCGTGCCGCCGGAGGTGCGCACGGCCGGGTTCTCCCTGGCCTATTCCCTGGCGACCGCGCTGTTCGGCGGGATGACGCCGCTGATCGCCACCTGGCTCATCGCGGAGACGGGCAACAAGGCGGCGCCCGGCCTGTGGCTCGCCCTCGGCGGCGCCTGCGGACTCCTCGCCACGCTCATCATCTATCGCCGGAGGGCGTCGGATCTGCCGGCCCCGGTCACGTCCGCTCCGCTCGCTTCCGCCCCCGTCACGCCGGCGCGAACGTGAAGATCCGGCGTCCGGGCAATTCGCCCGCATCGCCGGTGTCGCGGAATCCGACCTTGCGCAGGAGACCGGCCGAGGCCGCGTTTTCGGGACGGCACTGGGCGATGATGAAGCGATGGGGGAAGCGCTCCCGCAGCAGGCCCACGGCGGCGGTGACAGCCTCGGTGCCGAGCCCCTGCCCCCGGGCCGCGCCGCCGACCCAGTAGCCGACCTCGGCGGCATGGTCGCCGCGCAGGTGCAGGCCGATCACCGCCGCGAGGGCGCCGTCCGACCGCAGCCGTGCCCCGAGGAAGCAATCCTTGGTCACCTTGGCCGGGCCGATCAGCCGGCGCGCGTCCTGGAGGGTGAAGGGCGTCGGCAGGAAATCGACCACGCCGGTGATGGCCGGGTCGTCGGTCAGCGCCCGCACGGCCTCGGCATCGGACGGCACCAGCGGCGCGAGCCGCAGCCGGGCCGTCTCGACGGGCTTGAGGTTCGCGAGGCTGTAGCGCGAGGCGAGCTTGCGGAAGAACATGCCCCGGATTTGCGCCCGCGCGGCCCGGGACACAAGCGGCATCGCGCGCCGCCGGGTACCCTCACCGAAAAACCTGCCCCGGATCGTCTCCGGGGCAGGCACCGGCATGGAAAAAACCCGCCCGGACATTTCCGGGGCGGGCACCGGCATGAAAAAACCCGCCCCGGACATTTCCGGGGCGGGCTCCGTCGTCAGGGTGTCGGGCGGGTGACGCCTAGGGGTGGATCACCATCGCGCTGAAGGGATGCACGTAGGCCTGCAGCATCACCAGGCAGCCGACGAGGCAGGCCAGCACGATCGAGTGCCAGAACACGAAGCGCAGGATCTTGCCCTCCTGGCCGAAATAGCCGGTGGCGGTGGAGGCGACGACGATCGACTGGGCGTCGATCATCTTGCCCATCACGCCGCCCGACGAGTTCGCCGAGGCCATGAGGATGCCCGACAGGCCGAGCTGCTCCGAGGTGATCTTCTGCAGGCCGCCGAAGAGCACGTTCGAGGCCGTGTCCGAACCGGTCAGGGCGACGCCGAGCCAGCCGAGCAGCGTGCCGAAGAACGGGTAGAGGATGCCGGTGCCCGCGAAGGCGAGACCCAGGGTGGCGTCGACGCCGGCGTAGCGGGTGAGCACGCCGAGGGCCAGCATCGCCGCGATGGTGATGAGCGAGTAGCGCAGGACCCAGATCGTCTCGAGGTAGGCCGTCACCAGGCGCCAGGGCGAGAAGCGCATGATCAGGCCGGAGATGATCGCGGCGAAGAGCACGCCGGTGCCGGTGTAGGACATGTAGGTGAAGGAGAAGACGGCCGCTTCCGGGTGCGCCTTGGCCACCACCGGCGGCACCTTCATGATGACGTTGTGCAGGCCCGGGACCTCGTACTTCCAGGTGAAGAGCGGGTTGACGATGCCCTTGAACCAGCCGGTGCCCCAGATCGCCACGATCACCGAGAGGATGATCCACGGAACCCAGGCCATCATGATCTCGCGGGAGGTCGCGGTGCGGCCGCCCAGATCGACCTTCGGCAGGTCGCCGGGCACGGCGGCGCCGAGGGAGACCGGACGGCCCCCGTTGACGTAGCCGATCGACGGGTCGTTGCCGCGCAGCGCCGGGGAGGTCCAGATCTCCTTCGGCTGCCAGACCTTGAGGAAGGCCACCAGGGCGGCCATCGAGATGAGGGAGGCGCCGATGTCGACGATCCAGGGGTTCACGTAGTTCGAGATCAGGAACTGGGCCGCCGCGAACGAACCGCCGCAGACCAGGATCGGCGGCCAGATCTTGATCATGCCGCGGAAGCCCGCGAACACCCAGATCAGCCAGAACGGCACGATGATCGAGAAGAACGGCAGCTGCCGGCCGATCATGGCGCCGAGGATGTAGGGATCGTAGCCCGTCACCGAGGCGAGGCCCTGGATGGGCGCGCCGAGGGCGCCGTAGGCCACCGGCGCCGTGTTGGCGATGAGCGAGAGGCCCGACGCCGCCAGCGGCGAGAAGCCGAGGCCGATCAGGATCGCGCCCGTCACCGCCACCGGGGTGCCGAAGCCGCCCGCGCCCTCGAAGAAGGCGCCGAAGGCGAAGGCCACCAGCAGGAGCTGGATGCGCCGGTCCGTGGTGATGCCCGCCACCGATTGCTGCAGGGTCGCGAACCAGCCCTTCTCCACCGTCAGGCGATAGAGGAAGATGACGTTCAGAATGATCCAGCCGATGGGGAACAGGCCGAGCGCCACGCCGTAGGCGGAGGCGCGGGTGGCCAGATCCGCCGGCATGCCGAACAGGAAGACGGCGACACAGAAGGCCAGCACGAGGGAGAGCACGGCGGCGATATGTGCCTGCACCTTGCCGCTCGCGATCATGCCGAGGAGGGCGATGACCGGCAGCGAGGCCGCCAGGGTCGAGAGCCAGGGACTTCCGAACGGATCGTAGACCTGATTCCAGGTGGTCACTGTGTTCACGGGCGCCGTACTCCTCCAGGGCAGCCCGATCTCCTGCCGGGCCTTGCTTCGTTGCTAGCAGAGCAGTTCGGCGGGCTCAACGCGGTTAATCATGTATTCAGAGGGTGTTGCATGCGGATATCAGCGCGCGGCGCGACGGGGCTGACAAATGTTGCCCCGATTTAGGACACCGAGCCGCACATCATCGTGGTGCCCGAGGGGAACATGCCCCTCCGACGACCCGTTCCCGGTCGAGACCCCGAGCGACCGGAACCGGAGATTTAATCTATGTTTATGCGCGTCGACAAGCTACAGGCCGAGCTTCCCGCCCCGAAGCGGAAAGATCCCAACGCGGCTGCGGCCCTACAGGAACTCCTCGGCGGCAAGTATGGTGAGATGTCGACTCTGGGAAATTACATGTTCCAGAGTTTCAATTTCCGCAGCAAATCCAAGCTACGCCCGTTTTATAGCTTGGTTGCCGCCATCACGGCCGAAGAACTCGGCCACGTGGAGCTCGTCAGCAACGGCGTGGCGATGCTCAACAACGGCCCCGACAACGACGGCGACGCCAAGGACGGCGGCGACATCTCGAAGGCGCCCTTCGAAGACATGAAGGATATCCGGCTCGCGGCCGCCTTCCTGTCGAACGGCGGCGGCGTGACCCCGGTCAACAGCAACGGCGCCTCCTGGAACAACGACTTCATCACCACCACGGGCAACGTCGTGGTCGACCTGCTGCACAACTTCCATCTCGAATGCGGCGCCCGCCTGCACAAGCTGCGGGTCTACGAGACCCTGAAGGACCCGACGGGCCGCGAAGTGTGCGGATACCTTCTGGTGCGCGGCTCGGTCCACGCCCATGCCTACGCCCTGGCGCTGAAGAAGATCACCGGCGTCGAGATCGAGAAGTTCCTACCGACCCCGAACATCAACCTCGACAAGATCCCCGAGTGCCAGAAGTACCTGCAGGAGGGGTCGCATCGCCGGCTCTACACCTTCAGCCCCGGCGACTACACCGAGATGGCCGGCATCTGGGGCAATGGCGAGATGGCGCTCCCGGGTGATCCGCCGGGCGAGCTCAGCGTCGTCGAGGGCATGCCCGAAGGCGGCAAGATCCACCAGCTCACCGGCGTCCCCTCGGCCTTCACCCCGGACTACGCGCCCGAGGAGATGTTCGAGATCGCCGAGAAGCTGACGAAAAAGGCCCGCTGACGCGGACCTTTCTTCGAAGCCATCCTGGGGCGGTCCCTTCGGGGGCCGCCCTTTGTCATGCGCCGGCCGGACAGGAGCCGGCCGGGCTTCAGCCGCGCCGGGAGGCGCGCCAGAGCGCCCACAGGCGGCGCCAGCGCGGAATCTCGATCACGGTGTTGAGGGGATCGTAGCCCGGCCGCTCCATGGCGGCGAGGTAGGGCTCGACCAGGGCCACCGGCAGGAAGGCGGGACGCGCCGCCGGCGCGATGGTGGCGCGGGCCGCCTCGTAGGCCTTGAGATGGCTGCGCGCCAGGGCCCGCAGGTCGGCGGCGGCGCGCAGGAGCCCGGGGCCGCCGCGTCCGGTGACGATGTCCTCGCGGGTGACGCCATAGGTCTTGAGGATGTCGGCCGGCAGGTAGACCTGGCCGGAGCGGGCGTGCCACGGCAGGGCCCGCAGCAGGCCGGTGACCCCGTAGGCCACGCCGGCATGACCGGCGGCGGCGGCCCCGCCGGGCTCGACCCCGTCGCACAGGACGAGGGCGCCGAGCCGGATCAGGGACGAGACGGTCTCGCCGCAATAGCCCTCAAGATCGTTCACCCGGGGCATCGGGTCCTCGTAGAGGTCGAAGACCCGGGCATCGATCAGATCGACGAAGGGCTGGCGCCCGAGCTTGCGCCGCACGATGGCATCGTCGAGGGCCGCGGCGACCGGGTTGGCCTTCACGTCGCCGCGCGCCTCACCCTGGAGAGCGTCGCGCCACCATTGCAGGCGGATCTCGCCGGCCATCGGGTTGGAGGCGGCCTCGCGGACCCGCGCGACGGTGAGGCTGAAGGCGATGAGGGCGAAGAGGTGGGGCCGGGCGCTCGCCGGCGCGAAGAGGGTGGCGAAGTAGCGGTCGGGGTCGCCCTCCCGCACCAGGGCCTCGCAATGCTGGAACGCGAAGGCAAGGTTGCCCTCCGCCGTGGCGGCGCGGGTGTCGGACTCGGTCATGCCCCGGCCCCCCTCACGCGACCGCGATCAGGGCGGCGGCGACCTTGCGGTTCTCCGCCATGAGGATGTTGTAGGTGCGCGCCGCCGCGCCGGTCTGCATCACGTCGAGTCCGATGCCACCCTCCTTGAGCCAGCGCCGGAGCGCATCAGGGAAAGGCGCGATGTCGAGCCCGGTTCCGACGAGGAGCAGGTCCACCGCTCCCGCCTCGGCGAGAATCGGCCGCAGGGCATTGCGGTCGATGCCGCGGGGCTCGGTCACGTCCCAGGCCCGGATGCCCGAGGGCGTGACCAGGATCGAGCCGCGATGCGACATCTCGGCGAAGCGGAAGCCGCCATTGCCGTAGGCGTCGATCAGGTGGCGCCCGGGAACGAAGCCGTCGTGCAGGCTGCCGGAGGACGCCATGGCCGCTCCCTACTCCGCCGCCTGGGGCAGGCGCCCGCCGGTGGGGCCGTTCCCGCCGGTCGGACGGGCCTGCGCCTTCACGCCCGAGAGCATCAGGCCGAGATAGATCAGCACCGGCGTCGAGATGAAGATCGCCGAGTAGGTGCAGATCACCACGCCCGCCAGCATCACGATGGCGAAGCCCTTGATCGCCTCGCCGCCGAACAGCACCAGGGCCAGCAGCGACAGGAAGGCCGAGGTCGCGGTCATCACCGTGCGGGACATGGTGGAGTTGATCGAGAGGTTGAGGAGTTCCACCGTCGGAATGGTCTTGTAGCGCCGCATCAGCTCGCGGGTCCGGTCGAACACCACCACGGTCTCGTTGAGCGAGTAGCCCACGATGGTGAGGATCGCGGCGATCGAGGTCATGTTGAACTCGATGCGGGTGATGACGAAGACGCCGAGCGTCAGCACGATGTCGTGCAGCGTGCCCACGATGGCGCCCAGAGCCAGCTCCCGCTCGAAACGGAACCAGAGGTAGAACAGGACGGCCAGCACCGAGAGCACGACGCCGATGGTGCCGGACTGCACGAGCTCGCCCGAGACGCGCGGCCCCACGGTCTCGGTGCGGCGGAACTCGTAATCGGCGTCGAAGGCGGCATGCGCCTTCTGCATCACGGCGGTCTGGCCCTGCTCGCCCGGCTGAAGCGGGAAGCGCACCAGCACCGTGCCCTCGCCGCCGAGTTCCTGCACCTCGGTCTCGCCGAAGCCGAAGCCGTTCGCCGTATGGCGGACGGTGCCGACATCGGCCGTCTTCGACTTCGCCTGCAGCTCCACCAGGGTGCCGCCCTTGAAGTCGATGCCGAAATTCAGCCCCACCGTCAGGAACAGCACCACCGTCGCCACCGACATGAAGGCCGAGAGCGGGAAGGTGAAGCGCCGGAAGCGCATGAAGTCGACGTGCGACTCGTCGGGCCAGAGGCGGAGCAGGCGCATGATCGGTCTTTCGGCGATGAGGTCGAACGGAGGCCCGATGATCGCACACGCTGCCCCGGGCTCGGCGTCATTCCGGGGCGCCGAAGGCGAACCCGGAATCCAGAACCACGGATGGCGCCGGTCCTGCCGCGTCGGTGCGTCTGGATCCCGGGCTCCGCTTCGCGGCCCCGGGATGACGCGGTGACGTGACGACCGTGCGGATCACGCGAAAACCGGATCGACCTCCCTTTGCAAGCAGTGAACGGACGGACAGCGAAGTTCAGAACGGCCAGACTTTTAGAACGGCAGAGCCTTTGGAACGGCAGGACGTCTAGAACGAAAGGACCTCTAGAACGGAAGGGCTTTGGGCCGGGCCATGTTGTACCACAGGGCGATCATCATGCGGGTCAGGGTCACGGCGGTGATGACCGTGGTGAGGATGCCGAGGATGAACACCACGGCGAAGCCCTTCACCGGGCCGGAGCCGAGGAAGAACAGGATCAGAGCGGCGATCGCCATGGTCGAGTTCGAATCGATGATGGTGGCGAAGGCCTTGTCGAAGCCGGCCTGAAGCGCCGAGACGATGGAGCGCCCGGCCCGCACCTCCTCGCGCACGCGCTCGTAGATCAGCACGTTGGAATCCACCGCCGTGCCGATGGTGAGCACGATGCCGGCGATGCCCGGCAGGGTCATGGTCGCCTCCAGCACCGACATCAGGCCGAGGATGAGGCCCACATGGACGATGAGGGCGATGTTGGCGAAGAAGCCGAACACCCCGTAGGTGGCGAACATGAAGACGACCACGAGGGCGCCCGCCACCAGGGTCGCCAGCTTGCCGGCCTGGATCGAGTCGCGGCCGAGGCCGGGGCCGACCACGCGGCGCTCGACCACGGTGAACTTGGCCGGCAGGGCGCCGGCCCGCAGCAGCACCGACAGGTCGTTGGCCTGCTGCACCGTGAAGTTTCCGGTGATCTGGCCGGAGCCGCCGGTGATCGGCGTGTTGATGCGGGGGGCCGAGACCACCTCGTTGTCGAGCACGATCGCCATGCGGCGGCCGACATTCTCGGAGGTCGCCTGGCCGAAGCGCTGGGCGCCTTTCAGGTTGAACTTGAAGCTGACCATCGGCTCCTGGGTCTGATGGTCGAAGGCCGGCTGCGCGTCGATGAGGTCGCCGCCATCGGCCATGATCCGGCGCTCGACCGGGACCCGAGCCCCCTTCTCGTCGCGGGATGGCAGCAGATCGACGTCACCCGAGGGCGAATCGGCCAGCATGCGGAATTCGAGCTTGGCGGTGGAGCCGAGGAGCTTCTCCAGGCGCTCCGGGTTCTGCTCGCCCGGCACCTGGATCAGGATGCGGTCGGCCCCCTGCTGCTGGATCGACGGCTCGGTGGTGCCGGTGGAATCGAGGCGGCGGCGGATGACCTCGATGCCCTGGCTCACGGCGCGGCGGGTGCGCTCGGTGATGCCGGCCTCGGTGAGGGTCATGCGGATCAGGCCATCGGGCTGCTCGGCGATGTCGAGGGTGCGCCCGGCGCCCTGGCCCACGAGGGGGTTGGCGATCGGCTGGGCGAGTTCGCGCAGCTTGGGCAGTAGCTTGGCGCGGGCGGCCGCGTCGGTGACGCGGACCTGGACGCCGCGCGGCAGGAGCTGGATGCCGCCCTCGGCCCGCACGCTCTCCTGCTGGAGGATGCGGCGGACGTCGTCGCGCAGGGCCTTGGCCTGCGAGGCGACGAGTTCGTTCTGGTCGACCTCCAGCAGCAGCTGCGAGCCGCCCTGGAGATCGAGGCCCAGCACGATGGCGCGCTGGGGCACGATCCAGCTCGGGAACCAGCCCGGCAGCGAGGCCATGAAGCCCTTGCGCTGCTCGGGCGAGAAGAAGCTCGGCACGGCGAGGCTGAGGCCGATCAGGATGACGGCCAGCGTCGTGACGATCTTGGTTCTCGAGAAGCGCAGCATCCGCCGGTACCGTCCTGTGTCCGTGCCTGTGTCCGTGGGTTCAGTGGCGATGCGGGCCGAGGGCGGCGCGCATCGCGGGTCTTGAGCCGTCAGGCGGCCTTGACCGGCGCGCCCTTGACGCGGACTTCGGAGATCATCGCGCGCACGACCTTGACGCGGACGTTGGGGGCGATCTCGACCTCGATCTCCGAGGCCTCGTCGGCGACCTTGGTGACGCGGCCGACGATGCCGCCGGTGGTCACGACGGTGTCGTCGCGGCGCACGTTCTTGACCATGTTCTGATGCTCCTTCACGCGGCGCTGCTGCGGGCGGAGGATCAGGAAGTACATGATGACGAAGATGAGGACGAACGGCACCACCTGCAAGGCGATGTCCGCTCCGCCAGCGGCCGAAACGGCCCCTTGCGCGAAGGCGGGGGTGATCAAGCGGGTGACTCCTCAAGGATAGGGCCGGGTCCGCCAGACCCTCGTCGAGGGGGCGTCCGGGCTTGTCAAAAAGCGCGCGGACTATAGCCAGGGCCTAAGTGAAAGCAACGCCGCCCGGGTGAGGCGAATGGGTCGAGCCCCCGAAAGGGGCCGTCCGCCGCGCGATTTATCGGGTTCATGCCGATGGCCCGGCGCCGTAAAGGACCGGATCTTCCGCGATCTCCGCCCGCTTCCAGCCCGTTCGAGGAGCCCCCCATGACCGCCACACCTCCCGCCGCCACGCCTCCCGCCGACACGCCTCCCGCCGGTGCCGCGACCCTCGCCGCGGTCCTGCCCGTCCTCGAGCGGATCGCCGCCGCCCTGGAGCGCGCCGCCCCCGTTCCCCCTGCCCCCGTCGACCTGACGGCGGCGGATGCCTTCCTGTGGGGGCCGGAGCGCCGGCTGATCCCGGTGCCGCGGGTCAACCGGGTGGCGATCGGACTCCTGACCGGCATCGACCGGGCCCGCGACACCCTGGTGGAGAACACGAGGCTGTTCGCCGCCGGCCTGCCGGCCAACAACGCGCTGCTGTGGGGCGCGCGCGGCATGGGCAAGTCGTCGCTGGTCAAGGCGGCGCACGCGGCCATCAACGCGGCCCGCGCCGACGGAGCCCTGCCCCTGAAGCTCGTCGAGATCCACCGCGAGGACATCGAGGCGCTGCCCGACCTGATGGCGACCCTCCGGGCCGACGCCCATCGCTGGATCGTCTTCTGCGACGACCTCTCCTTCGACGGCGACGACACCTCGTACAAGTCCCTGAAGACGGCGCTGGACGGCGGCATCGAGGGGCGCCCCGAGAACGTGCTGTTCTACGCCACTTCGAACCGGCGCCACCTGCTGGCCCGGGACATGGTGGAGAACGAGCGCTCCACGGCGATCAACCCCGGCGAGGCGGTGGAGGAGAAGGTCTCGCTGTCCGACCGCTTCGGCCTCTGGCTCGGCTTCCACAAGTGCAGCCAGGACGAGTATCTGGCGATGATCCGTGCCTACGTAGCGCGCCACGGCCTCAAGGCCGAGCCCGACCGGGTACGGGCCGAGGCCCTCGAATGGGCCACCACCCGCGGCTCTCGCTCGGGCCGCACCGCGTTCCAGTTCATCCAGGATCTCGCCGGGCGCCTGGGGCAGCGGCTGGAGGGGTGAGGACCCAGTCTCATCGTCACGCTTGCGCTGCGCCCGCTCAGAGACCGGATCATCGCGCCGCGCGGCCGCAAGTCAGGGCGATTGCACAGGCTGATCGGCTCATCGGAAACCCACGCGCAACACCGCGTCATCCCGGGGCCGCGCAGCGGAGTCCGGGATCCAGAAACACTGGTTTTGCAAGGTCTTGCACTGTCGGCGGCTCTGGATTGCACGCCGTTGGCGCGCGCCTTCGGATCCGGACTCACCTGCGGCGCTCCAGAATGCCAGCGCGCCACTGGGCGTAAGCTCCGTCCGGTCTGCCGCGGATCGCAGATCGAACCTCCGACCGAGCCACACCGTCTTTATCAAGCCGCGTCCATCACGCAGCCATCCGTCCCGTCACGGCACGCGGTGACCCAAAAAAAGGGCAGGGAACGCTGTCTCCTGCCCCCTGGGGCGCGGCCCCCAATTCAGGCCGCGCCGAACGTCGGATGACCAATTAATCCTTGAGGTCGGCCGGCACCTTGCCGCCATTCTCTTCCAGCTTCTTGATGACCTGCTTGTGCAGCCAGACGTTCATCGTGGCCGAGTCTTCCTTGTCGCCGGTGTAGTGCAGCTCGTCGGCGAGCTGCTTGCGGGCGGTGAGGCTCGAATCGAGGTCGAGGAGCTTCATCAGGTCGACGATCGAGGTGCGCCAGTTCAGGCTCTGCGAATTCTTCGCCGCCATGCCGTTGAGCACCTGCTCGACGTCGACGGGGCCGCCGGCCGGGGCGCCGGTGCTGGTCGGGGTCGAGGCGGGGGCATCCGAGCCGCCGGCGGAGGGCTGCGCGTTCGCTTCCGACGGCTTGGCCTGGGCATCTCCGCCGCCGAAGGGATGGAGGATCTTGCTGACGATGCTGCCGAGGAGGCTCATAACAGGTGTTCCCTCAATCTCACGTCGGCGGCCGGTGCCGCGACGGGGTGACAACGGGGTGAGTCCGGACGCGTTCCCGTAACGGCACAGATCACCGGGCGACGCGGGCGAATCCAAGGGGCAGCCGACCTTGCCGGGCAGCCCGCTTCCCTTCGATGGTAGGAGATTCATCTTCTCTCACGAGCATTCCGCGGAGATGAAAATGCCAAACATCCGGGCCGTGACGTCGAGACCGGAGCGGATTCTTGCGCTGCGGCCCCGTGCATGCCACTGCGCGGCATCCTCCTTGCCGGCCCCACGCCGCCGCACGCCGTCCCGCCGCGTGCGCGCCCGGGTTCGGCCCGTCCCTGACCGGAACCCCCCGATGCGCCCCACCCGCCGTACCGTGACCCTCGCCGCGACTTTTGCCGCGTCCCTCGCCGCCGGAGCGGGCCTGCTCGCCGCCGCCCCGGCGGCGGCGCAGACCGCCACGCCCGTGCCGGTCCGCATCGGCGTCATCCCGGTGATCGGCGCGGCGCCGGTCTTCGTGGCCAACGGCGAGGGCTGGCTCAAGGAGGCGGGCCTCGCCCCCACCTTCACCACCTTCGAATCCGGCCCGAACATGATCCAGGCCCTGGCCTCCGGCACCATCGACGTCTACGTCGCCGGCGTGGCGCCGCTGGCCGTCGCCCGCACCAAGGGCATCGACGTGCGGGTGGTGGCCGCCACCGCCATCGAGGAGATGGTGTTCGTGGCCGGCCCGAAGCTCGCCCCCTACTTCGCGAACGGCGCCGACAAGGCCGAGGCCTTCGCGCAGTTCCGGGCCAAGGAGGGCAAACCCGCCCGCCTCGCCACGCAGCCGCCGGGCTCGGTGCCCAACACCACCCTGCAGCACTGGCTCTGGCAGGTGGCGAAGGCCGACAAGGCCAATGCCGAGGTGGTGCCGATGGGCATCGACGCGACCCAGCAGGCCATGCTGGCCGGGGCCGTCGACGGCGCCTCGATCCGCGAGCCGGCGCTGACCATCGTGCAGATGCGCAATCCCGCCATCAAGCTGATCGCCACCGGCGGCGAGATGTTCCCGGACCAGCCGGGCACGGTGGTGGGCGTGTTCGGCGCCTTCGCCGACAAGAACCCGGCCGCGGTGGAGGGCCTGGTGAAGGCCGTGATGCGCGCCACCGAACTCCTGACGCGCGATCCGGCCCGCGCGGCCAAGCCGGTGGAAGCGGCGCTCGGCAAGGGCATCACCAACATCGCCACCATCACCAAGGCGCTGACCTCGCCGGCCGCGAAGTTCACCGCCGACCCGCGCCAGATCATCGCCGCGACCAAGGCGATGCAGGCCTACCAGGTCTCCATCGGCACCCTCGACAAGGACGTGCCCCTCGAGGGGCTGTTCGAGCCGAAATACTACGAGGCCGCCACGAAGCGCTGACGCATCCCGTCAGCCCCGGTCCCGTGCGCGCTGCGCCTGGGTGAGCCCGCCATAGCCCCAGGCTTCCGCCGGCACCGCGTCGACCACCACGTAGGTGGCGAGGGGCAGGCCCGCCCCGAGAGTCCCGGCGAGCAGCCGATGCGCCGCCGCGATGAAATCCGCCATCTGCGCCGGGCCGTTGCTGCCGGCCGTGATCGTGGCCACGAGATGGGCCGCGACGGCCACGGGCACGGCCCCGACGCTCCAGGCGCCCGACGCCGTGCCCTCCACCACGACCGCCGTGAGGTCGGCGCGCTTGCCCAGAACCTCGGCCATCAGGGTCGTGACGCCGGCTTGGAGCGCGGCCACGGCCTCGTCGCGTGGAGGTGGGCCGGCCAGGGTGATGCGGACGAACGGCATGGAAGTCTCCCGGGGCTGTCGCTGCACGGCGGGTCCGTGTTGACGCCCACAGGCTTAGGCGCGCAGAACACGCGCGAAAATCGCGAAGATCCGAACGGATCGTTTGGGAAACCCGAATGGTCGCGCCGACCGCCCTCGACCTCGATGCCCTGCGCAGCTTCGTCACCGGGATCGATCTCGGCAGCTTCGCCAAGGCCGCCGACCGCCTCGCCCGCTCGCCCTCGGCGGTCAGCCTGCAGCTCCGCAAGCTGGAGGCTCAGGTCGGCCGGCCGCTGACCCGGAAATCCGGCCGGGGCCTCGCCCTGACCGAGGCCGGCGAAGCCCTCCTGGGTCCGGCCCGGCATCTCCTCGCCCTCAACGACGAGACCCTGGCCCGGCTGCGCGAACCGGCGCTGGCCGGCAGCGTCCGCCTCGGCCTGCCGCAGGATTTCGCCGAGACCTGGCTGCCGGACCTCCTCGGTCCGTTCGCGCGCCAGCATCCCGCGGTGCGGGTCGACGTGCTGGTGGACGGCAACACCGCCCTGCTGGCGGGATTCCAGGCCGGGCGTCTCGACCTCCTGCTGGCCTGGGACGCCGTCGCCGCGGATTCCGGGGCTTCGACGGCGGCGCTCTGGCCGGGTCCGGCCCCCCTCGCCCGGCGCGATCTGCCGATGGCCTGGATCGGCCCGCGCGACGGCTTCGTGCGCGATCCCGGCACGCCCCTGCCCCTGGTCGCCTTCGCGGCGCCGTGCCTGTTTCGCCATGCGGGTCTGCGGGCCCTCGACGGGGCCGCGATCCCGTGGCGGGTCGCCTTCACCTCGCCGAGCCTGAGCGGCCTCTGGGCCGCGGTGGGGGCCGGTCTCGGCATCGCCCTGCGGGTGCCGCACGGCCTGCCGCCGGGATTGCGGGCCCTGGAACCGGACGCGGCGAACCTGCCGGCGCTGCCCCGGATCGGTCTCGCCCTGCGGGTCTCGACCGCGCGCCGCTCCCCGGCGCTGGACCGCTTGGCAGAGCTGCTGCGCGCCGCGATGGTTCCAAACCTGTTCGGCTAAGCGTCTGTTCGGCCGAGAGGCTGGTCGCCCGAGGGCCTATTCGGCGGCGAACAGGCCCGGCAGGCCGGATTCCTCGGCCGGCGGCGATGCGGCCGGGGCGCCGGATTTAGTCTCGACCGGGGCCTTCGGGTCGCCCGGCGCGGTCTCGCAGGCCAGGGCCGGCAGGGCGACGATGCGGTTGCCGCGGTAATCCATGCGGCACACGATGGTGCCGCGGGTCTCCACATAGGCGAGCAGGCGCCGGGCCCGGCCGGGCGAACGGCTGCCGATCGCCCGGGCCAGGGCCTCGTCGCCGGGGCAGGGCTCGCCGGCCAGCGCCGCGCGGGCCAGCAACAGGAACAGGCCCTGGACCTCGTCCGGCAGGGCGGCCGCGGCGGCCTGCGCCTCCTCCCAGCGCGCGTCCACCGCGCCCGGGGCGTCGTCGTCCGCATCGAACCCAGCGCGGGCGACGCCGAGGCGGCGGCGGAAGGCGGCCAGGCTCATGGCCTCACCGTCGAGGCCGCGCATGCGGCAGCGCACGAGGAAATCCTGGTAGATGACCGCCACCGGCTGGCCGCCGGCATCCGGGTCGGCGGCGATGCCGCGCAGGACCGCGTCGAGCCCGGCGCGGATCTCCTCCTCGCTCATCGGCGCGGGCGCCTCCACCGGCTCGGGGCGGTAGGCGCTGAGTTCGCGCATCAGGTCGGCCGGCGTGGCGCGGGGGGTCGGCGGCGTGCGCGGGGCCGGCGCCCAGCCCTGCGCCGGCTCGTCGGGCGAACGGGTGAGGATCAGGGCGCGCAGGTCCGCATCGGCCGGGGCGGGCAGCGGCACCAGCTTGGGCGAGCCGGAGCGCGCCGAGGTCGTCACCGGACCGATGCGGAGCGCCAGGGGCCGCCGGCTCAGGGCCGGCCCCAGAGCCACGAACTCGCCGCGGGACAGATCGCGAAACCGCTCGGCGCCGCGCCGGTCGAGGCCGAGGAGGTCGGCGGCGCGGGCCATGTCGATGTCGAGGAAGGTGCGGCCCATCAGGAAGTTGGTGGCCTCGGCCGCCACGTTCTTGGCGAGCTTGGCGAGGCGCTGGGTCGCGATGATGCCGGCCAAGCCCCGCTTGCGGCCCCGGCACATCAGGTTGGTCATGGCGCCGAGCGACGCCTTGCGGGCCTCGTCCGAGACGTCGCCGGCCGCGGCGGGCGCGAAGATCTGGGCCTCGTCGACCACGATCAGGGCGGGGTGCCAGTGGGTGCGCTCGGCCTCGAACAACCCGCCCAGGAAGGCGGCCGCCGCGCGCATCTGCGCCTCCATGTCGAGGCTCTCGAGGGTGAGCACCACCGAGACCCGGTGCGCCCGCACCCGCGCGGCGATGGCCTGGAGGTCGGCCTCCCCGTGGGCGCCGTCCACCACCACGTGGCCGTAGGCCTCCGCCAGGGTGACGAAGTCGCCCTCGGGATCGATCACCACCTGCTGCACCGCGCCGGCGCTCTGCTCCAGCAGACGCCGCAGCAGGTGCGACTTGCCCGAGCCGGAATTGCCCTGGACCAGGAGACGCGTCGCCAGGAGTTCCTCGAGGTCGAGGCGCGCGGGCTCCGCCCCCGGCCCCATGCTCAGACCCATCTCGATGCCGACCGTCATGCCTGCTCCGGCTCCCGCGCGGGGGCTGTTCCGCCGCGCCTCCTGGCTCTCGCACGAAGGTCTTAACACGCGGGCCAGCCGGCCGGTCCGTCTCGCGAGGCCGGCATCCACAGGCCAGGGGCCGCACCCCGGGCGGGGGCTGAGCCGGCGAATCTTTTCTTGTTCCGTTTTCGTTCCAAAGGCACGAAAAGGGTATTATCTTTAATCCTAGGATATAGAACCTGTGCTCTTTGTCCTAGGTCTCTTGACCTATATCACCTGCGCGAGGGCGTCGATCGCATTCCGTATGGAACAAACATGGAACGATCGCCGGCACGGAGACCTGCCGTCACGGAGACCTGCCGGGAGGGAGACCTGCCGGCACGACGATCGACAATCGTCACAAGTTCGGCAGGCTTGAGGGAGAGTCGCAGGCCTTCAAAGCCACCCGCGGCAAAGGCAGCCCTTGCCGCTCCGCCGGCCTGTTCCAGTTAATCCCGTCATGAACCCAGTCCTCGTCGTCGCCCTCGTCTGCGCCTCCACCGTCCAGGCCCCGGATTGCTCGCGGGAAACGGCGCTCGACATCATCACGGGCCCCGCCCACACGCTGCAGGAATGCCTGATGCAGGGACCCGTGCTCGCCGCCAATGCGGGGCACGGCAACGACCAGGGCACCTACGTGAAGACGCGGTGCGAACCGCGGCGCTGACGCCGCGCGGAAGGGCGGGACACGCCAGGAATACCGGACACGCCAGAATACCGGACACGCGAGGGATACCGGACACACCATGGATGACATCGATCCCGAACGCGCGGTGATGATCCGCCTGCGCGCCCGCCTCGCGGTGGTGGAGCGCGCGGCCTGGTTCGGCCTGGTCCAGGCGATGCGGACGCAGCCCGCGGAGACCGAAGCCTATCTCACGGCCGAGCGGGCCAAGTGCGCCGAAGGCTTCGGCCAGCGCGGCTGGGCCGCCGACCTGACGGAGGCCGAGCGCCGCATGCTCGGCGCCGAGGTCGATGCCGGCCTCGCCGGCCTCATCGCGGATGCCAAGGCCGAACTCGGCCAAACCTGATGCCCAAGGCGGGGCTCGGCCCGATCTAATGCCCAAGGCCGGATTCGGCCCGATCCAATGCCAAGACCAGGCCTGAACCGGTCACCCCCCGAACCGGTCGCGCCAGGCCGGCGGTCCGGCGAATCCCGGCGGAGTCGTGGCGCGATGGACGCCGATCGCCACGGCGCGCGCCAAGGTCCGGGCGGCCGCGTCGCCGATGCGGGCGAGGTCGATGACGGGGTCGGCGAGCGCCACCCGCCCGGTGGAGACCGCGAAGACGACGTCGCCGTCGAGCGGCGTGTGGATGGGGCGGATCGCCCGGGCGAGACCGTCCTGGGCCATCACGGCGAGGCGGCGGGCCTGGGCCTTGGTGAGGGTCGCGTCGGTGGCCACCACCGCGAGCGTCGTGCTGGCCCCGGCCGACCCCTTGCGCGGGGGCCAGGTGAACGCATCGGCCGGCATCGCGGCGGGACACCCGAGGCCCCCGAACTCGGCGCCGATCTCGTCGGCGCCGGCCCAGAAATGCGGCCCCTCCCCCAGCGTCACCCGGCCGAAGGCGTTCACCGCCACCAGCGCCCCGACCCGGACGGGCCAATCAGCAGGATCGAGGCCCGTGGGATCGAGGCCGGCGACCTCGGCCGAGGCGGAGCCGATCCCGCCCTTCAGGTTGGCGGTGGCCGCCCCGGTCCCGGCCCCGACCGAACCGAGGGCGAAATCCCGCGTCGCCGCCACCGCCGCCGCATGGCCGAGCTCGCGATAGGGCGCGTACCGGCCCCAGGCCTTGTCGCCGCCATTGAGGAGATCGAACAGGATCGCGGCCGGCACGATCGGCACCCGGGCCGGGCCGATCGCGAAGCCCCGCCCGGTCTCGGCGAGGTGGGCGACGACGCCGGCCGCCGCGTCGAGGCCGAAGGCCGAGCCGCCGGACAGCACCAGGGCGTCGATGCACGCCACGGTGCGCTCGGGATCGAGAAGGTCGGTCTCGCGGGTGCCGGGACCGCCGCCGCGCACGTCGATTCCGGCCACCACGGGCGCGTCGAACAGGAGCGCGGTGACGCCGCTGGCGAGCCGCAGATCGGTGGCGTGGCCGACCCGGAGGCCGGCGATGTCGGTGATGCGGTTGGTCAGCATGGCGCCTCCCCGGAGGATGTCCCTTGCGATCCGCGGATTGAACAGTCCGCCTCCGACGGGATCGCGTCCGGTCGCGTCTGCGTCCGAAGAATCGATTCGGCGGACGCCTCGGGCGCTGCCGCGAGGTGGGCGGCAAAGCCGGTTGAAGCCGCCCCGGCCGCCTCGGAGCGTAGCTCCATCGCGGGAATCACGTAATCCCCGCCATTCTGGCGTCGGAACGGAATCGCCGGAATCTCGAACAGGGTCCGCATCCGGTGCTCCAGGGCTGCGGCGGTCCGATCGAACGTGGCCGCGTCCATCCGGTCGGCCTGGTACACGACGAACGGCGGCAACACGTCGTAGCCTGGATAGAACAGCACGCCGTGGTGGATGGGGAAGAGCAGGTCGTCGATCGGCCCGTTGATCCCGCGCGGACCGTAATGCGACGGCCAGCCTCCGGCCGTCACCATGAGCATCGCGCGCTTGCCCGCGAGCGTGCCCTCTCCGTAGCGATCCCCCCAGCGTGTCTCGCTGTGCTCGCCGACGCCGTAGGCGAAGCCGAACGTGTAGACCCGGTCGATCCAGCCTTTCAGGATCGCCGGCATGGAGAACCACCAGAGCGGAAACGCCAGGATGAGGGCATCGGCCCAGAGGAGATCGGCCTGTGCGGCGACCACGTCCTGCGTGAGGCGCCCGGTGGCGAACGCCGCGCCGGAGGCCGCAGGCACCCGCAGGCGCTCGGAAGCCGGCAGGGCGGGGAAATCGCGCCGGTCGACCGCGCATTTCCATTCGACGGCGTAGAGGTCCGTCACGCAGACTTCGTGCCCCTCGGCCAGGAGTGCGGCCACCGCTACGGCGCGCAGGGCGTTGGTCAGGGATGCGGAATCGGGATGGGCGGAGACGACGAGGATCTTCATGCTTGCGGCTCACCGGAGGACAGAGGCACGAGGCTAGGCGCGGCGCGATCCATCCGGTAGCTGACGGCAACGGATAGGATCATGCCGCGCAATGGATCGATCGGGCGTCACCTTGGAGCGCATGCGCAGTTTCGTGCGCGTGGCGGAGCGCGGCAGCCTGTCCGCGGTGGCCCGCGAGCAGCGCGTGGGACAATCGACCGTCTCGCGCCACGTGGCGGAGCTTGAAAGCGCGCTCGGGGTCACGCTCCTCAACCGGACCACCCGGCGCGTCACCCTCACCGACGAGGGCCGACGCTACCACGAAGAGGCCCGAACCATCCTGCGGCTGGTGGACGAAGCGACGGACGGGGCCCGGAGCGCGGGCGGCGGCCTGACGGGCACGATCCGGGTGTCCTGCACCGCGGCCCTGGGAATCCGGCACGTCTGCCGGATGCTCTTCGCCATCCAGGATCGCCACCCGGGGATCGTGGTCGACCTCAGCCTGTCCGATACGCGCATCGACCTCGTGCAGGAGGCGGTCGATGTGGCGATCCGGCTCGGCCCCCTCGCCGACAGCACGATGCAGGGCCGAACCCTCGGCCAGTCACGCCGCATCCTGGTGGCATCCCGGGCCTATCTCGCAGAACGGGGAAGGCCGCAGACGCTCGATGACTTGGCGGGGCACGCCACGATTCGCATGAGCAACGTCGCCGGAAGTGCGATGGTCCCGTTGCGCGGGCCGGATGGCGCAGCCCTCCGCGTCCCCTTCGACGGACGCTTGCTAGTCGATCACGGCTTGGCGGCCCGCGAGGCTCTGGCGCGGGGGCGGGGGATCGCGGTCGCGCATCTCTGGCTCGTCGACGACCTGCTGGCGAACGGGACCATCGAAGAAATCCTGCCGGACTTCATCCCCGAACCCGTGCCCCTCTCCCTTCTGGTGGTGCCCGGTCGCACCCGCATCTCGCGCGTTCGCATGCTAGTCGATGCGCTCGCGGCTTCCCTGGTGGGGCTCCCCGGCCTCATCCGGGCGTAACGCGGTGCGGCCTCCGCTCGGAGAGCCCGCAGGATTCAGGACCGCGCGTCGCCGGACTCCGCCGGGAGTCCGTCAGATTCGTCGTGAACCGGACAGACTCCAGAGTCCTTGTCTCGTCCGGTTGTCTTTTCGGGATGACCGGTTTTCACCGATTCCCGACAAACGCTAGGCCGCCGCCGGTGCGGACCTGAGATAGGCGAACATGTGCGGCACGTAATCGGCCTTGCCGATCGCGATCCCGTGGTTCCGCAGGATGGCGTAAGCCGTGATGACGTGGAAGTAGAATTGCGGCAGCGCCCAGTCGCGCGCGTAGGTTTCGCCCGTCATGTCGAAGGTCGGGCCGCCCGGAAGCTCGATCGCGATCGGCGCCGTTGCCCCCGCGTCGAGCGCGTCGTCGGCCAGATCGTCCAGATGGGACAAGGCCTCGCCGATCCGGCCCCGCGCCTGGGCGAAGGATCCGGGAACGTCGCCGGCCTGACGCCCCTCGGCCGCCACCGCATCGAGCGACGAAGGAATGGGCTGCCCGCGCAGGCGGAAGGTCGCTTCCTGCGCCAGGAAGGCGGCGAATCGCAACTGGGCCGCCAGCGGCAGCATATCGGTGGCGAGGCGCGCCGACAGCAGGCTTTCGGCCCGGGTCGGCGCCTGCCGTTCGACCGTGTCCAGCAGCCCGGCGAGGGTCGCCAGCATGTTTCGATAGGACGGCACGAGAAGCGCGGTCAGCGACATGGCGGTCTCCGGAATCGGCCGTGCGTCGGTCCTATGCGAAACCACAGGGCGGATCGAGCGGTGACACGACGGCGTCCGGGGGGGCCGCCCACCCGGACGGTCCTCAGGCGCTCCGCGCCTGCCGGGCGGCACGGGTGGCATCGGCCGCGTAGATCGCCAGCGCCAGCCAGATCAGCCCGAACAGCACCATGCGGTGCGGCTCCAGCCGCTCGCCGTACACGAGGGTGCTGAGGACGAGGAGGCAGGAGGGGGCGAGGTACTGCATCAGCCCGAGGGTCGCCAGGGTGAGCCGCTCGGCGGCGGCCGCGAACCAGATCAGCGGCAGGGCCGTGGTGGCTCCCGTGAGCAGGATGAGCCCGGCCCGCACGGGGTCGCCCTGGATCACCGGCGGCGCGAAGACCGCGAGATAGACCAGCGCCACCGGCAGGAGCAGCAGCGTCTCGGCGGCGAAGCCCACCATGGGGTCGACGCCGACGACCTTGCGGGCGAGCCCGTAGAGCGAGAAGCTGCCGGCCAGCGCCAGGGAGACCCAGGGCAGGCTGCCCGCCAGGACGACGGCCAGCAGCACGGCGCCGGCGGCCAGCGCCACGGCCGCGGCCTGGACCGGGCGCAGGCGCTCGCCGAGCACCACGGCGCCCAGAGCCACGCTCACCAGCGGGTTGATGAAGTAGCCGAGGCTGGCATCGAGCATGTGCCCGGATTGCACGGCCCGGAGATAGAGGAGCCAGTTCACGCCGATCAGCCCGGCCGACAGGACCAGGAGCCCGTGCCGGCGCACCAGGGGGAAGGGAGAGCGGATGCGGCGGCGGAGCGCCACCAGCAGGCCGGCGACGAGGAGGCTCGACCAGACGATGCGGTGGGCCAGGATGCTCGGGGCCGGCACGGCGTCGAGCAGGCGGAAATGCACCGGGACCACCAGGCCCCAGCTCAGATAGGCGCCGAGCGCGTAGATCAGACCCAAAGGCCGCCTCCCCTCGCGGGCCCGTCGGCCCGCCACGGCCCGGAAGGGGACCGGGTGGGGCTTATAGCAAGCCCGTCAGCCCGCCTCGCACGGCCGCGCCGGTGCGGGACGGCGCAGGGTGCGCGAGCGCACTCAGCGGCTACGCGCCAGCGTGACGGTGGGGTCGCCGCGCATGAGGGCGTTCAGGCGCTCGGTGTCGAAGCCCTCGGCGGCCTTCCTGGCCGGCTTCGCGGGCGCCACGGCGGCGACCTTGGCCACGGGCTTGGCCGGGGGCCGGCCCGCCGCCTCGCGTGTGGTGGTTTCTCGGGCGGTGGAGGCCCGGGGCACCGGCGGACGGGTCACCGTCGCGCGGGCGACCGGGTCGCGCCCGAGGATGTCGCGGATCGAGGGGCCGGTCTCCACCGGCAGCGATCCCGTCATGCTTGGCTCGGGCAGGCCGAGGCGGGTGAGCGCCGCCACCGGGGCGGTGGCGCGGACGGGCGCCGGATGGTCGAGCCGGTCGACGCAGGCGAAGGCGATGACCAGGGCGCTGCCGCCGAAGATGCTGCCGACGACGATGTTCCGCAGGATACGCAAGCGACGAGCTTCCCGAATACGCGAGTGCGACACAGGATTTAGCGGGTCTGCGTTAACGAACCGGAGCACACGTCTTCGCGAAAACTTCCTGCGCCGGCACAACTCCCGTGCCGCGCTTGCGCGGCCTTCCAACCAAAACGGTTTCGCGCTGGCGCGGCCTTCCAACCAAAACGGTTTCGCGCTGGCGCGGCCTTCCAGCCAAAAAGGTCGCGCGCAGGCGCGGCCCTGACCACCCCTCAGAGAAGACGCGCGAGAAAATCCCGGGTGCGGGGATGCTCGGGCCGGTCGAAGAACGCGTCCGGCGGCGCGACCTCGACGATCTGGCCCTCGTCCATGAACACCACCCGGTCGGCGACGCGGCGGGCGAAACCCATCTCGTGGGTGACGCAGAGCAGGGTCATGCCGCGGGCCGCCAGGTCCGTCAGGGTGTCGAGCACCTCCTGCACCATCTCGGGATCGAGGGCCGAGGTCGGCTCGTCGAACAGCATCACCGCCGGGTCGAGGCAGAGGGCGCGGGCGATGGCGACCCGCTGTTGCTGCCCGCCGGAGAGCTGGCCGGGATGGCGCGGCGCCAGATCCGCGATGGCGAGGCGCTCGAGTTCCGCACGCGCCCGGGCCTCGGCCGCCCGGCGCCCGATCCCGCGCCCGTGGATCGGCGCCAGGGTGCAGTTCTCCAACACGGTGAGGTGCGCGAACAGGTTGAAGTGCTGGAACACCATGCCGACGGCGCGCCGCACCGCCGGAATGCGGGCCGGGGTAAGATCCTGGCCGGCGACCCGGAGGGTGCCGCCCTGATAGGATTCGAGGCCGTTGACGCAGCGGATCAGGGTCGACTTGCCCGAGCCCGAGGGGCCGCAGATGACGATCTTTTCCGATTCGGCGACCGTGAGGGAGACGTCGCGCAGCACGTGGGTGGCGCCGAACCACTTGTTCACGCCGCGGAACTCGAGTGCGGCCGGGGCTGGATCGGCGGGCGTCATGCCCGGCCCCGCTCGCCGGCGGCCAGCCGCCGCTCGATGAAGGCGGCATAGCGCGCCATCGAAAAGCAGACCGCGAGGTAGAACAGGGCCGCGAAGGCGTAGGCCGTGGCGGGAATGGTCGGGGCCGACCAGCGCGGATCGGCGCGCGCCGCCTCCAGCACCCGGATGAAGTCGGCGATGCCCACGATCGAGACCAGGGTGGTGTCCTTGAACAGGCCGATCAGCGTGTTGACGATGCCGGGCACCACCACCTTGAGGGCCTGGGGCAGGATGACGAGGCGCAGGGTCTGCGCCCGCGTCAGTCCCAGCGCCAGGGCCGCCCGCCCCTGTCCCTCGGGAATCGCCTGCAGGCCGCCGCGCACCACCTCGGCCATGTAGGCGGAGGCGAACAGCGCGATGCCGATGAGCGGGCGGACCAGCCGGTCCACGGTGAGGTCGCCGGGCAGGAACAGCGGCAGCATCACGTTGGCCATGAACAGCACGGTGATCAGCGGCACTCCGCGCCAGAACTCGATGAAGCCGATGCAGCCATAGCGCAGCACCGGCAGCGCGGAGCGCCGCCCCAGCGCCAACAGGATGCCGAGCGGCAGCGCGGCGACGATGCCGACCAGCGAGACCACCAGGGTCACCAGCATGCCGCCCCACAGGCTGGTGGCGATCGGGGCGAGGCTGAGGAATTCGGCGCCCGAGAGCAGCCAGAACGACAGGATCGGGCCGACCAGGAAGACGAAGACGGCGCCGAGGCCGCGCTTGGGCGCATCGAGCCACAGCATCCAGACCGCACTGAACGCCACGAGCCCGAAGAACAGGTCCGGGCGCCAGCGCTCCGCCGCCGGGTAGGAGCCGTAGACGAGGTAGTTGATCTTGTTGCCGATGAAGGCCCAGCAGGCGCCGACCGGGTGCCCGGCGATTTCCGGCCGGCAGGCCTCGCCCGAGGTCCCGCTCCAGACCGCGTCGGTGACGAGGAAGCGGATCACGGGCGGCAGCAGGAGCGCCAGCCCGGCCAGGATCACCAGCGTGGTCAGCGTGTTGCCCCACCCTTCGAACAGGTTCTGCCGCAGCCAGCCGAGGGGGCCGCCGGTCCGGCGCGGCGGCGGAGCCGGGGGCAGCAGGGTCTCGCGGATCACGGTCATCGGCCTACCGGGGCCGCGCGGCGGTTATAGGCGTTCATCAGGGCGGCGAGGCCGAGGCTCAGGGTCAGGTAGACCGCCATGGTGATGGTCACGACCTCCACCGCCTGGTTGGTCTGGTTGAGCACCGTGCCCATGAAGACGTGGACGAGGTCGGGATAGCCGATCAGCACCGCCAGCGACGAGTTCTTCGTGATGTTGAGATACTGGCTGGTGAGCGGTGGCACGATCACCCGCATGGCCTGCGGGATGGTGACGAGCGCCAGGGCCTTGGCCCGGCTCAGGCCGAGGGCCGCCGCCGCCTCCCCCTGTCCGCGATCCACGCTGTTGAGGCCGGCGCGCACGATCTCGGCGATGAAGGCCGCCGTGTAGGTGGAGAGCCCGAGGAGCAGGGCGGCGAATTCCGGCAGCACCCCGAGCCCGCCGTCCGGCCCGTAGGGACCGGGCGCCGGCCACGCGACCGGCACGGGATGACCGGAGAGGCCGAGACCGATCCAGGCCAGGGCCGGCAGGCCGAGCACCAGGGCGAGGCCCGGCCCCGCGACCGGACCGGCTTCGGCCCCGGCCGCGACGCGCCGGTTGGCGCGCCGGGTCCAGGCGACCGCCGCGCCGATCCCCGCCACGAAGGTCAGGGGCACCAGCCAGGCAACCCCGGAAAACTCAGGTCGTGGCAGGACCAGCCCGCGCTGGCTCAGATACGCCCCGCCCCAGGCCGCCGGGTCGCGCGCTTCGGGCAGGGCCACCCGCACGGCCACGTACCAGACGAGGAGCTGCAGCAGCAGCGGCAGGTTGCGCAGGGTCTCGACGTAGATCGCCGCGAGCGTCCGCGCGAGCCAGTTCGGCGAGAGCCGGGCGATGCCGACGGCAAAGCCGATGAGCGTGGCGAGCCCGATGGCGAGGCCCGAGACCAGCAGGGTGTTGAGGAGCCCGACCACGAACGCGTCGCGATAGGTCGAGGTCGCGGCGGCGTAGGAGATCAGCCGCTGGCTGATGTCGAACCCCGCCGGGCGCCCGAGGAAGCCGAACCCGGCGGCGATGCCCTGGCGCGCGAGCTTTTCGGATGCGTTGGTGGCCGCCGCATAGGCCAGCGCCGCCAGTGCGAGCACGACGAGAGCCTGGAGCGCGAGGGCGCGGGGGGCCTTACGCATGTGCCGACCTGCGGAGCGCAAAACCCTCCCTCTGCGGGGGAGGGTGGTCGCGGAGCGACCGGGAGAGGGGCTGTGACATGTCCGGTGAGGTCGCCCCCTCTCCCGCCTGCTCCGCAGGCACCCTCTCCCGCAGAGGGAAGAGGGCTTGCGCCCATGGGTCCCGTCTTGCCCCCGCCCTCACCGGATCGGCGGCCCGTAGTGCAGGCCCCCGTTGGTCCACAGCGCGTTCAGCCCGCGCGGGATCTTCAGGGGCGTCGCGTCGCCGAGGTTGCGGGCGAAGACGTCGCCGTAATTGCCCACGTGACGGACGATCCGGTAGGCCCAGTCGGTGGTCAGCCCGAGGCCCTGCCCGTAGGTGCCCTCGACACCGAGGATGCGCTTCACGTCCGGGCTCAGGGTCTCCGTCCGGAGCGCCTCGACATTGGCCTGGCCGATACCCGCCTCCTCCGCGTCGATCATGGCGTAGTGGGTCCAGGCCACGAGGTCGCGCCAGGCATCGTCGCCCTGGCGCACGCCCGGCGCGAAGGGCTCCTTCGAGATCGCCTCCGCGAGGATGACATGCTCCTCCGGATGCGCGGTCTTCAGGCGCTCGCCGTAGAGGGAGGACTTGTCGGTGGAATAGGCGTCGCAGCGGCCGGATTCGTAGGCGCCGAGCGTCTGCTCGCTGTTGGCGAAGGTGACCACCTGGTAGGTCAGCCCGCGGGTGCGGAACCAGTCGGCGGTGTTCAGCTCCGTGGTGGTGCCCTGCTGCAGGCAGATCGTGGCCCGGTCGAGCTGCTTGACGGCCGTGATGTTGAGGGATTTTCGGACCAGGAATCCCTGGCCGTCGAAGAAGGTGATCACCGGAAAGTTCATCGCGGCGGTGTCGCGCGACAGGGTCCAGGTGGTGTTGCGGGCGAGCACGTCGATCTCGCCCGATTGCAGGGCGGTGAAGCGCGCGGCCGAGGATTGCGGGATGAAGCGCACCTGGTCCGGATCGTCGAAGATCGCGGCGGCGAGCGCCCGGCAGAAATCCACGTCGAGCCCGTGCCAGCGCCCCTGCCCGTCCGGCATGCTGAACCCCGCCACCCCGCCGCTGACCCCGCAGACGAGGTGCCCGCGCGCCTTGACCTGGGCCAGGGTATCGCCTTGCGCGAGCGCCGCAGTCCGGGTCAGCACCGGAGACGCGGCGAGCAGGGCGGCGAGGAGCGGGATCGACAGGGATCGCATGCGCGCATTGCAGGGCATCGCGCGCCGGGGTCAAGCCGGGGACCACGGCGTCGGGTCCAAGACCAAAGGATCGGGCCGCGTGGCTTGTCCGGCCGGCGCGCGCCGGATATCCTTCGCCCATGTCCGTCGAAGTCTTCTATCTCCTGCGAAAGGACGAGCCTGGGGTCGATCTCAGGGAACTCGATGACGTCGTGCTGCTGGCCGACGCGCGGACGGATGACGGAACCCTGATCCAGGCCGGCACGGAGGGCACCGTGGTGGCCATCTGGCAGGACGGAGCAGCCTACGAGGTCGAGTTCACCGAGCCCGAAGGCGCCCTCGCGACGGTTCGGGCCACCGGAATCAAGCGGATCGGGCGCCGGGCGGCTTGAGCGGGCCGGCGGCCTCTCCGACGTGGTTCACGATCCGCAACAACAAGCTTGTCGACTACCTGTTGGACCTCTCCCATCCACGGGGCGGCTCGAAGGCACGCTTCTTCCTGACCTTCGGCTTCAGCCGGGACAGACCGATGGAACTGGCCGACGCCCTGGCCGACCACGTCCTCAGGACGGAGGGACGCCCGCAGAATCTGACGGAAAACGGCCCGACCAAGCTCGTCTTCGAAGGGCGGCTTCGCGCGCCGAACGGCCGGGAGCCCTGGGTGCGCTCGGTCTGGCAAGTCGAGGCCGATGGCGTCGCCAGGCTCGTGACGGTCGTTCCCCTGAGGCGCACGGACGAGGAGGCCTGATCCGCCCGCCCGGCTTGACGCCGGCGCGTGCAGCGGGCTTCGGTCGCCGCACGCTCACCCCTCGCCCGCCGGTACCGATGTCGAACACCCCTCCCCGCGATCCCGCCCGCTTCGGGGCGAGCACCCGCCTCGTCCATGCGGGGCGCGATCCCTCCGCCCAGCACGGCTTCGTCAACACGCCGATCTACCGCGGCTCGACGGTGCTGTTCCCGACCTACGACGACCTCCAGCACCGGCGCGGGCGCTACGATTACGGCACCTCGGGCACGCCGACGACGGATTCGCTGACCCAGGCCTGGAGCGAGCTGGCCGGGGCCGCCGGCACGGTGCTGACCCCCTCGGGCCTCGCCGCCCTCACGGTGGCGCTGATGGCGGTGGTCTCGGCCGGCGACCATCTCCTCATCAGCGATTCCGCCTACCGCCCGACCCGCATCTTTTGCGACGGCGTCCTGAAACGCTTCGGGGTGGCGGTGGAATACTACGATCCCCTGATCGGCGCCGGCATCGCCGACCTGATGCGCGACACCACCAAGGCGGTGCTGGTCGAAGCCCCGGGCTCGCAGAGCTTCGAGATGCAGGACGTGCCGGCCATCGCCGAGATCGTGCACGCGCGCGGGGCAGCCGTGATCATGGACAACACCTGGGCGACGCCGCTGCTGTTCCCGCCCCATGCGCGCGGCGTCGACATCGCGGTCGAGGCCGGGACCAAGTACCTCTCCGGCGGCTCGGACCTGCTCCTCGGCCTGACCTCGGCCAACGCCCAATACTGGCCGGCCCTGCACCGGACCTTCGAGCATTTCGCCATGTGCCCCGGCCCGGAGGACGTGTTCCTGGCCCTGCGCGGCCTGCGCACCATGGCGCTGCGCCTGCGCGAGCACGGCGCCCAGGGGCTCGCCATGGCGCAGTGGCTCCAGGCCCGGCCGGAGGTGGCCCGCGTGCTCCATCCCGCGCTCCCCGACGATCCCGGCCACGCCCTCTGGAAGCGCGACTTCGCCGGCGCCTCGGGCCTGTTCGGCGTCATCCTGAAGCCCGCCCCGGAGCGGGCCGTGGCGGCCATGCTCGACGGCCTCGAACTGTTCGGGATGGGCTTCTCCTGGGGCGGATTCGAGAGCCTCGTCATCCCGTTCGACTGCAAGACCTATCGAACCGCCACCCGGTGGAACCCCGGCGGCCCGGGCCTGCGCTTCCACATCGGCCTGGAAGACCTTGCGGACCTGCAGGCGGATCTCGACGCGGGGTTTGCGCGGTTGCGCGCCGCGCTGTGAATTTTTGCTCGACGAGCGCTGCCGGACCGGTGAACCCGCAATTCCACCGGGCCGTCGCGAATTTTCTCCGGTCGGGCGCCGGCGGCCCCACCGCCAGACCACCAAAAAACATTGACAATATTCCTATTCTGTGGTTCAGTGCGGGCACTCACCTCCCACACGGGAGGCCCTCCGGCGGACCGGGTCGGGGGGCTCGGGGGGAGGAGACGGCGCCCCGCGTCGATGGCCCGGTTTCGCCATCGCCCCGGGCTGCATCGGCGACGCAAGGCGTCTCGGACGGGTAGGCCGCAAGGCTGGACCCGGTCCCCTGGGACGCAACGAGAGATCGGACGGTCCGCCCACTACGAGGCGGGCTCGGAGCCTCGGGCTCTGATCAGACGGCCGCCGGACGCCGCCGCCCGCCAGGGCGTCGGAGCCCGGAGGGGGGCTGCCATGAGCCGGGTCGCCGATGCCGAGAAGACGCCGTGACGAAAAGGGTCGGCCCCGCGAGGGGCCGGGCCGAGGGACGCCGGGGGACCGGCCTTATGATTCCAACAACGTGGTTTCGCGGCGTCCCGCGTCTCCCGTTTCGTGTCCTGGCCATCCCCCGCGCCGGAACCGGCGGCGGGGCCGTTCCCGCACGCCCGTTCAGGCGTGGCGGATTTTCACGGCGCCAGCCAGCATCCGCGCCAGTTCCCGGCCCGCTCCCAGGCCGCCCGGCGGTGGCCGCGCCGGTCGAGGTAGAGGAATTCGAGGCGGGCCACCCGCACCACCACGGCGCAGAAGTTCGGACGGCCGAGGGTCAGCGCCGTCTCGGCATCCGGCAGGGTGTAGGCGTCGCCGCGGGGCAGCACCGCCCCGGGGGCGGGATCGGCGCCGTAGCAGATCCGGCTCATGGCCATCGCGCCGGCCCAGGCCGCTTCGGCCAGGGCATCGTCGCTGTGGAGCGTCGCCGGGCCGGAGGCGCGGATCTGGATCTTGGCGGCGGAATCGTAGCCGTGCAGGGCCGCATGCCCGGAGGCCGCGATCTCGGACGCCTTGTCGGAGCGGCGGTCGCAGTGGAAGCGCAGGGCTCCGGCCGCCGGATCGGCCTCCCGCAGCACCACGGTGCGGACCTGCGGATGGCCCTGCGCATCGACGGTGGCCAGCGCCGGCATGTGGAAGGCGTTGCGGCGCAAGGCGGGCCCCTCCTCCAAGAGGCGCCAGACCTCCGCCCGTGCCGCGTCCAGGTCGTCGTGGAAGGGCGGCAGCGGGTCCATGGTCACAGCGCCGCCCGGGCGGCGCGGCGCTCGCGCAGGATCAGGAAGACGTTGCGGAGATAGATGAAGGTCGAGAGGGCCTGGCCGAAGATGATCACCGGCTCGCGCCGCACCAGGCCGTAGACCAGGGTCATCAGGCCGCCCGCGATGGAGAGGAACCAGAAGGCCAGCGGCATCACGCTTCGGCCGGCCCGCTCGGAGGCGAGCCACTGCACCACGAAGCGGGCGCCGAACACCGCCTGGGCCAGGATGCCGAAGACCAGCCAGGCATCGAATCGGGTGACGAAGACGTCGTAGACGTAGCCGCGCAGGTCCTCGGCGAGCTGGATCAGCATGGCTCAGGCTCCCGTCACGTCCGTGACCCGGGGCGTCACGCGCTTGCGCCGGATCAGCCACCACACCCCGGCGAGATCGAGGAGGCCGACCCAGAGCCGGTCGAACAGGCCGTATTTCGAGGTGCCGGTGAAGCGCGGCCGGTCGACCACGTCGCGATGGACCACGCTGAAGCCCTCGCGGGCGACGAGGGCCGGCATGAAGCGGTGCTGCCCGTCGAAGAAGGGCAGCGTGCGGTAGACGTCGCGGCGCACGAGCTTGTAGCCGCAGCCGGTGTCGCGGGTGGAATCCCGGAGGATGCGGACCCGGACCCCGTTGGCGATGCGCGACTGGATCGTCTTCAGCCGTCCGTCCTTGCGCCCGATGCGCTGGCCCTGGGCGAGGCCGACCCCCGCACCGCCCGCCTCGATGGCGTCGAGCAGGGGCGCGAGGAAGGCCGGGTCGTTCTGGCCGTCGCCGTCCATCAGGGCGCAGACCGGGGCGCGGGCCACGGCGATTCCACTGCGGATGCCGGCGGCCTTGCCGGCGGTGCGGTCGTGGGCGAGCACCCGCAGCCAGGGCCGCCCGGCCCGGGCCGCCTTCAGGGCCTCGGCGGTGCCGTCGGTGGAGCCGTCGTCGACGTAGATCACCTCGAAGGGCGCCAGCGGGGCGCAGGCGGTCTCGAGTTCGGCGACGAGGCTCGCGATGTTGCCGGCCTCGTTCTTCACCGGGATGATCACGGAGAGGCGCATGGGTTTCGATCCAGGGATGTCGCGGGCGTCGTGTCTAGGGCGTCACGGCGTAGGCCGAAAGATCGACCCGGCGCCCGCCATTGATGTTGAAGCCCGAGACCGTGCCGACCCGGTTCGGCACCAGCCCGGCGGCCCGGGCGGCGTCATCGAACGCGGCCGCGAACCGGCCCTCGACGTAGACGAGGCGGCAGGCTCCGGTATCCGGCGCACCCTCGCCCTTCAGGAAGGCCGCGGCCTCGGTACCGGTCCCCAGCATGGCGAGGTCGGTGCCGATCAGGAAGACGAAGCTCGGTTCGCGGTAGCCGAGGCTGGCGACGCGGGGATGCGGACAGGGCAGGCGATCGCGGATCGCGGCGAGGCGCGGCGAGACCTTGAGGGCGGCCATCACCGGCTGGGTCAGGCCGAACACGGCGGGCGAGAGCAGCATCGAGGCCAGGATGCCGAGGACCAGCGCGCGCTCGGGCAGCCCCCGGGAGAAGGCGTGCCAGGCCAGGGCCGCCACCGCGCTGGCGCCGAGCAGCAGCGGCAGCCCGGCCCAGGGCAGGGTCTGGTCGTAGGTGAAGGCGAAGGCCGAGAGCCCGAGGGTGAGTCCGACGGGAATCAGCACCACGAGCCCGGCGGTGAGGCGCGCGCCCCGGCGCTCGGGGTGCAGCGCGCCGGCGGCGAGCGCCCGCACGGTGAGGATGGCGATGGCCGGCATCAGCGGCAGCACGTAATGGGGCAGCTTGGTCGGCACGATCTCGAACAGGATCCAGGTCGGCACGATCCAGGCGAGCAGGAAGGCGATGGCGGGTTCGCGCCGGTAGCCCCAGGCAAACGGCGCGCTGAGCGCCGCGAAGGCCGCCCCCGGCCAGAACGTGCCGAAGAACGCCACGAGGTAGGCGCCGGGCGGGGCGAAGTGCTTCTCCGAGCCGCCCTGGACCTTGCTCAGCATGTCGTGGCCCACCGCCTCCCCGTAGAAGGCGCCGCCGCTCTTCCAGGTGATGGCGGCGAACCAGGGCGCCACGATCAGCAGGGTGAGGGGCAGGCCGAGGCCGGGCCGCAGGGCGCCGAGCCAGCGGCCGGAGCCCGACCGGACGGAGAGGATCAGGGCCGGCAGGCCGCAGAACAGCGGCACCATCGGCCCCTTGATCAGGATGCCGAGGGCGAGGCCGAGCCAGAAGGTCAGCACCGTGGCGGTGTCGAGGGGGCCGGACGCGCGGTCGCGCCGGAGCCAGGCGCGAGCGAGACCGCCGAAGCTCGCCACCGCGCAGGCACAGAGGAGCGCATCGGTCTTGGCGAGGCGCGCCTCGGCCGAGAGCACGACGCAGGCCCCGAACAGGGCTGCGGCGAGAAAGGCCCCCCGCCGGGGCAGGAAGACCAGGGCCGACCAGTAGGTGAGGAGCACCGCCCCGATGGCGCCGAGCAGCGACGGGATGCGGTAGAGGCCGATGGTGGTGCGGGCGTCCGGCACGCCGAGCGCTTCGGCGGCGCCGACGACGGCCGCCTGCGCCCAGTAGATGCCCACCGGCTTCTTGTGCCGGGCCTCCGCCTGGAAGCGGATGTCGACGAGGTCGCCGGTCTCGAGCATCTGCTTCGACGCCTGGGCGAAGCGCGGCTCGTCGCGGTCCATGGGCTGGAGCGAGGCGAGGCCCGGCAGGAAGCAGACGAGGCAGAGGGTGACGAGGAGGGCGCAGGCCCAGGCATGGCTCCGGGTCGCAGCGGCCAGGAGGGTGTCCGGGAACGCGACGGCGTGGCCGCGGGCCGGGGGGGGCACGGTGGCGCGCTCGGTCATGCGGAAGGATGGGCCGTCAGGGGGGACATACGCGGCTCCGGACCGGCGCTCGGCCCGTGGTTCCGGTCGATGCCGCGACGGCCGGCGGTGTCGATGATGCGGCCGGGAATGTCAAATCTCAGGCGCCCCGGGCCGGCCGTCCGGCGTCCCCTCCCCATCGTCGCGGAACCGCTGCCGGTAGGAGGCGGGCGCCACCGCCACGTGGCGCAGGAAGCTGCGCCGCAAGGTCTCCTCCGAGCCGAAGCCGCAGCGCTCCGCGACGCGCTTCAGCGGGAGCGCGGTCTCGGACAGGAGCCGCCGGGCCGCCTCGACGCGCTGGCGCTCAAGGGCGCGGGCGGGGGTCAGCCCCGTGGCCGCGCGATAATGGCGGGCAAAGCCGCGCGGGCTCATGCCGGCCGCCTCGGCCAGTCGCGGGACGGTCAGGTCCTCGGACAGGTGGTCGGCGATCCAGGCGTGGAGCCCCTCGAAGCGCGTGCCACCGGATTGCAGCGCCAGGACGGTGCTGAACTGGGACTGGCCGCCCGGGCGCTTGAGGAAGACCACGAGGTGCCGGGCGACCGCCAACGCCGCATCCCGGCCGAGATCCGCCTCCACCAGGGCGAGCGCCAGGTCGATGCCCGCCGTCACCCCGGCGGAGGTCCAGACCGCGCCGTCCCGGATGAAGATGGGGTCGGGCTCGACCCGGGCCTCCGGATGGCGCCGCGCCAGTTCGGCGCAACGGGTCCAGTGGGTCACGGCCCGACGCCCGTCGAGGAGGCCGGCCGCCCCGAGCAGGAAGGCGCCGGTGCAGACCGAGGCCACCCGCCGGGCCCGAGGCACCCGGGCGGCGACCCAGGCGGGCAGGTCCCCCGCGACCGCCCCGGCGACGCCGCGCCCGCCCGCCCGCCACCACGAGGGTGTCGACGGGCTGGTCCGCGGACGGAAGCGGCTCCATCGCGAGGCCGAGACCGGCGGAGCTGCGGAGCTGGCCGCCGCCCGCCGCGACCACGTGCAGAGCGTAGGGCGCTGGGCCAGGGCCTGCGAGGTCGTTCGCCGTGGCGAAGACCTGGAGCGGCCCCGCCACGTCGAGGAGCTGGACATCCCGGAAAGCCAGGATCTCGACGCGGCGGGGACCATCCGCGCTGCGCCCTGGCAGAAAACGAGGAGCTTTGGTCATTTCGGCCGGAGCCTGGCCGAGTAGGGTCGTCCTGTCCAGACACCCGGAGTTCTGCCGCGATGCCCCTCGAAATCGGCCTCCTCACCTTCCCGAACGTCCAGCAGCTCGACCTCACCGCGCCCTACGAGGTGTTCGTCGGGATTCCGGACGCCCGGGTTCGCCTCGTGGCCACCGGCCCGGGGCCGGTCACCAGCTCCACCGGTCTCGTGCTCACCCCGACGCACACGGTCGACGATTGCCCCCAGCTCGACGTGCTCTGCATCCCGGGCGGGATCGGGGTGAATGCGCTGATGCAGGATGCTTCGGTCCTCGCCTTCGTGCGGGCGCAGGCGGCGCGCGCCCGCTACGTCACGTCCGTCTGCACCGGCGCCCTGGTGCTCGGGGCGGCCGGGCTGCTGCGGGGCCGGCGCGCCACCACCCACTGGGCCAGCCTTGACCTTCTGGCGGCCTTCGGGGCGATCCCGGTGGCCGAGCGGGTGGTGCGCGACGGCAACCTCCTCACCGGGGGCGGAGTGACCGCCGGCATCGACTTCGCCCTGACGCTGGCGGCCGAGATCGCCGGCCGACCGGAGGCGGAAGCGATCCAGCTCGGCCTCGAATACGCGCCGGCGCCGCCTTTGGCGTCGGGCACGCCCGCCACCGCCAGTCCCGCCGTCCTCGCGGCGACACGCGCCTGCCTCGCCGCCGGCCGGGCCGAGCGCGAGCGCATCGTGGCGGCGATCAGCGGAGCGCCCGACATCGTCGCGTGGCCGAAATCCGAGCCTTGAGGGCAGACGGAGACGGCCTTCGTGGTTCTTAAACGTATTCTGCGCGCCTATCAGGCGGCACCGGCGGCCCTAGAGTGCGGGTCTTTGCCGGCCCTCGAGCGCGGGAGTGGACCATGACGACGGGCATTGCCACCGACGCGGGTGCGCCGGCGCGGGCGGATTTCCCCGATGCCCTGCGCATCGGGGCGATGGGCGTGATCCTGCTGATCGTGCTGATCGGGGCCGATCCGTTCCTCGACGGGACGGCAGCCGAGAACGCGGCCTCGCGGGCCGGCGGCAACATCGTCAACCAGGTGCTGTATCTGGCGATGGGCGGACTCGCCGTGGCCGTGCTGGCCTGGCGCGGGCGGGAGGCCCTGCGGCCACTGGCCACCCTGCCGATCCTGGCGACGCTGGGCTGGATCGGCGTCTCCACCGCCCTCTCCATCGAGCCCGCCGTCTCGGCACGGCGCCTGATCTCCCTCGTCATCATGTTCGGCGGGGTGGTGAGCGTGCTGGTGCTCGCCCGCGACGCGCGCCAGTTCGCGCAGGCCCTCGGCGGCAGCGTGCTCCTGGTGCTGGCGCTCTGCTACCTCGGCCTCGTGCTGGTGCCCGAGCGCGCGATGCACACCGCCCTCGACCTGATCGAGCCCGAACACGCGGGCAGCTGGCGCGGCGTCTTCGCGCACAAGAACGGCGCCGGCGCGGCCATGAGCCTGTTCATCATCATTGGGTTGTTCTGGGCCGCGATGGGCCAGCGCATCCTCGGCACCACCGTGGTGGTTCTTGCGGGCGTGTTTCTCGTCTTCACCAACGCCAAGACCTCGATGGTCATGACCCCGGCGGTGCTCGGTCTGACCTGGGCCTGCACCCGCTCCGCCTCGGGCGCCTGGCGCCGGCTGGTGCTCCTCGGGCCCCTGGCGCTGCTGCTGGTGCTCACGGTGGGCTCGGTGATGGTGCCGGGCGTCGGAGCGCTGGTCGCGAGCCTCGCCGCCGACCCGACCTATACCGGCCGTACCGAGATCTGGAGCTTCGCCCTCGACAACATCGCCAAGAAGCCGCTGACCGGCTTCGGCTACGGGGCCTTCTGGGAAAGCGTGTTCTACGGCGGCGGCGGCGATGCGACCACCTGGGTCAATCGCGCCACCGACGCCCATGACGGCTACCTCAACACCGCCCTGGAGAGCGGCCTGCCCGGCCTCGCCCTCACGGTGTGGTGGATGATTCTGGCGCCGGTCTCGGATCTTCAGGCCCAGCGCCAGGACGGCGCAGGGGCCGCCCTCGACCCGCTGCGGCTGCTGTTCCTGCGGATCTGGCTGTTCGGCCTGATGGTAGGGGTGTTCGAATCGGTGTTCTACCAGGCCACCAACGCGCTGTTCTTCCTGCTCGCCCTCTCGGTCCTCGGCCTGCGCTTCGGGGCCGCCGGACGGGTGGTCGGGAGCCGGCCGCGGTGAGCGGTCCGCGCCCGCCTCAGGCCCATCCGCCGGTGACGCCGCTGCCGGCGCTCACCGCCCTGCGCTTCGTGGCCGCCGCCCTCGTGCTGGCCTTCCACTATGCGGGCGCGTTCTTCGCCGACGCCGCGGTGCCGGCCCCGATCCGCCTCGGATATTCCGGCGTGACCTTCTTCTTCCTGCTCTCGGGCTTCATCCTGGCCTACACCTACCGCGCCGTAGACCTCCGCGACCGGGCCGCCCGCGTTCGCTTCCGTTGGGCGCGGGTGGCCCGGGTCATGCCGGTCTACCTGCTGGCCCTCGTACTGGCCCTGCCCTGGTTCGTCAGCTGGGTCGCCAAGTCGGCCCCGCCGCTGCAGGGGCTGATGGCCGCGAGCGCGGTCCTGGCACCGCTCGGTCTCCACGCCTGGGTGCCGGGCGCGGCCTGCGCCCTCGACTGCCCGAGCTGGTCGGTCTCGGTGGAGCTGTTCTTCTACGCGCTGTTTCCCGCCCTGCTGCCCCTGGTGCTCGGCGCGCCGGGCCGCATCGCGCGCCTGACCCTCGGCGCCTGGATCGTCCTGACCGGCGGGGCCGGCCTCGCCTTCGCGCATTACGCCCCCGGCGTGTCGCTGATCGGGCCCGAGGCGGGGGGACCGGGACCGGTGCTGCTGGCCCAGGCGATCAAGTACAATCCCCTGCTGCGCCTGCCAGAATTCGTCGCCGGGCTCCTCCTCTACGTAGCCTGGACCCGCCGGCGCATCCCGACGGCCGCCCTCCTCGGGAGCGCGGCGGTGGCCGCCTTTGGCCTCGTTGCAGCGGCACCCATCCTGCCCGAGGCGCTGCTGCACAACGGGCTGACCGCCCTGGCCTGGGCGCCCCTGATCCTGGCCGGCGCGCAGATCCGCTCCGGGCCCCTGGTGGCGCCCGCCTTCGTGTTCCTGGGCCGGATCTCCTTCGCCCTCTACCTCATCCACGTCCCGGCCTATGCTCTGGTGAACAGCCTCGACCGGATCGCCCTCGGGGGCCGGCTTGCCGCCGCGCCCTGGCTCGGGGCGGGGCTCGCCACCGCGCTCAGCTTCGCGCTCAGCCTCGCCCTGCATCTCGGCCTCGAGGAGCCCGCCCGCCGGCGCATCCTGCGCTGGGCCGCGCGGCGCGGTGAACCGCATCCCGTCAGCGAGCGTTCAGCAACCATCCGGCAGGATGAAACTCTTCCGGCGTCAGGAAGGTCTGCAGCTTCGGGATAGTCCCGCGGCCTTCGAGAAGCCGGAAGATAAAGAACAGCAAAGGTCACACCAGCAGAAGGTCATGGCGTCATGTCCGTGAAATCGCTGACTCACCCGATTTCCGCTCGTACAATGCTTGCCCGCACGATGCTCGCTGCGGCGCTCGGGCTCGGCGGGACCGTTGGCCTCGCCGCGGTCGCCCAGGCCGCGCCCATCGCCCCTGCCCCTGCCTCTGCCGGGACGCTGGCGGGCGCCGCCGTCGAGACCGTCGCCTATGGCTGCGGCCCCGGCTTCATCCCGAATCGGTTCGGCGACTGCCGGCCGATGTACCGCCCCTACGGCTATTATCGTCCACGTCCGTTCTACGGCCCCCGGCCGTTCTACGGACCGCGCTACGGATATTATCGCCCGCGCCCGCCGTTCGGGCCTTACTTCTAGGATCGGTTCGAGGGGGCCGGGCCGCGTGCCGCATCCCGGCCCCCGCATCCCGGCCCACGCGCTTGCCGGTCCCTTCGCTTCGGCCCCCGGCTGTGGCACGGGGAGGGGACGTCTCCGCCCCTTCGCAACCGGGAGTCCCATGCGCGCCCTCCTCCTGCTCGTCCTGCTGGCGGGCGCCTTTCCGGGTCCCGCCGCGGCCCAGACGGTGCTGCCGACGATCGACGCGGCCAACACCCGCTACGCGGACCTCGACCGGATCAAAGCCGCCAATGTCGGCCGGCTTCAGGTCGCCTGGACCTACTCCACCGGCATCCTGCGCGGCCACGAGGGTGCGCCCCTGGTGGTCGACGGGGTGATGTACGTCCACACCCCCTTTCCCAACACCGTCACGGCCCTGGACCTCGACCACGAGGGCCGCATTCTTTGGCGCTACGAACCGAAGCAGGACCCGGCGGTCTCGGCCCTGCTGTGCTGCGACACGGTCCACCGGGGCCTCGCCTACGCGGACGGCGCCCTCGTCCTGCAGCAGGCCGACACCACCCTGGTCTCCCTCGATGCGAAGACCGGCCGGGTGAACTGGTCGGTGAAGAACGGCGACCCGGCCCGGGGCGAGACCAACACCGCCGCCGTGCTGCCGGTGAAGGGCAAGATCCTGGTCGGCCTCTCGGGCGGCGAGTTCGGGGTCCAGTGCCACGTCACCGCTTACGATGCGAAGTCCGGGGACCGGCTCTGGCGCGCCACCGCCACGGGCACCGACGAACAGATGCGGGTCGACCCCGAACGGACCACGTCGCTCGGCAAGCCCATCGGCCGCGATTCCTCCCTGAAGACCTGGGAAGGCGACCAGTGGAAGACCGGCGGCGGCTGCGCCTGGGGCTGGTTCGCCTACGATGCCGCCCTCGACCTCGTCTATTACGGCACCGGCAATCCCTCGACCTGGAACCCGGCGCAGCGCCCCGGCGACAACCGCTGGGCGACGTCGATCGTGGCGCGGAATCCCGATACGGGCATCGCCCGCTGGCTCTACCAGATGACGCCCCACGACCAGTGGGACTATGACGGCGTCAACGAGATGATCCTGACCGACCAGGCATTCGGCGGCGCCACCCGCCCGCTCCTCACCCATTTCGACCGCAACGGCTTCGGCTACACCCTGGACCGCGCCACCGGCGAACTCCTGGTGGCGCAGAAATTCGACCCCGCGGTGAACTGGGCGACGCAGATCGACCTCGACGCGGCCTCGCCGAGCTACGGGCGCCCGGTGCTCGATCCGCGCCATGCCCCCGAGGCCACCGGAGAGGACGAGACCACCACGGGCATCTGCCCCGGTGCCATCGGGGCCAAGAACCAGCAGCCGGCGGCCTACTCGCCCCGGACGCGGCTGTTCTACGTGCCGACCAACCACATCTGCATGGATTACGAGCCGTTCCGGGTCTCCTACACCCCCGGCCTGCCCTATGTAGGCGCCACCGTGAGTCTGCACCCGGCCCCCGACGATCCCCGCACCGGCACCCTCACCGCCTGGGACGGGGTCGCTGGGGCGATCCGCTGGACCATTCCCGAGCCGTTCTCGGTCTGGTCGGGCGTGCTCGCCACCGCCGGGGATGTCGTGTTCTACGGAACCCTCGAGGGCTATCTCAAGGCCGTCGACGCGCGGGACGGCCGCGAACTCTACCGCTTCAAGACGCCGTCCGGCATCGTCGGCAACGTCACCACCTACCTGCATAAGGGCCGGCAATACGTCGCCGTGCTCTCCGGAATCGGCGGCTGGGCCGGCATCGGACTGGCGGCCGGCCTCACCGATCCGAACGACGGCGCCGGCGCGGTCGGCGGCTACGCCGCGCTGTCGCGCTACACGGCGCTCGGCGGGCAGCTCACCGTGTTCGCCCTGCCGGAGTGATTTTTTTCAGGGGTGTGATGGGATCGCAGAGGCGGTGCGCCGAACCGGAACCCCGCTTCCAGTCCTCGTCATGCCGGATCCGCGCAGCCAAGCCCAGGATCCGAATGACGCAAGGTGCCGGATGTTCACGCCTCCGCCGGCCCAGGATCGAACGCGTCCGGCGCAGCCGGCCGACGGCGTTCCCGCTGATCCAAGGAGCCGGCCGATCGGCACGGAGCCTCGTTCGAAGGCCGCGAAGGCGGCCCCCCCTCGCCCCGTCACCCTGCCCCGTGCCGGGGCGCGGCTCAGCCCAGATCCTCGTCCTCTTCGGCCGGGGCATAGACCGCCTCGCCGAGGCGCTTCAGCGGGCCGCCCGGGCCTGCGCGCTTCCACAGACGGGTGTTGAGGGCCGCCACCGGGTCGTGGCCCGGAATCTCGAAGCCGAGGCCGGTGAGGCCCTGCCAGATCTCGCGGGCATGGAGAGGCCGGCCGGCCTCGTGCAGCAGGTTGACGGCCGCCGCGACGAGCGCGCGTCCGTGCCGGCGCGCCGCCACGAGATCGTCGCCGGCGCGTGCGGGCTCGACCGGCCCGGGACCCGAGATCGAGCCCGGCGCCACGTCGTCTCCTGCAGCGAAGTCGTCTCCTGAAACGAAGGCCTGCCCTGTCATGGAGGCCGGTTCCGCCGCGGCGGACAAGTGGCCCGGAGCAGCCCAGGCGCCGAGCGGAGGCGCCTGCGGTGCAGCGGCGGGCGCCGGGCCGATCGGCCGCAGGCGCCGGCCGAGTTCGAGGTAGAGCTGGTGGTCGGCGATGGCGCGGTCGAGTTCGTCGCGGCGGCGGCGCAGATCCCCTAGGGCGGCTTCCGCTTCGGCTTCGGACAGAAACATCGGATCCCCTTGGAATATTCCGTGTGTTGCCGCGGCAACTCCGTATTCTAGATCCTATTCCCTATGGCAGGTCGCGTCGCAAGTCCTCTCCTGCCGTATATTCCTTCTGTAAAGAGGGAATACGGACTTAGCCCGTCGCTGCGGCTCTGCTTGCCGGCTTGGCGCCGCGCGGCAGCTTCGTCCCGCGCGGCGGGATCAGAAGGGCGCTCGGGTCGGCGGGCTGGAGCAGCATGCCGGTGTCGTCGAGGCGGATCGGCAGCTTCGGAAACACCTCCTGCAGATGGGCGAGATCCGCCTTGAAGGCCTGCCGGAAGCTGCGGATGCTGGCGTTGTCGGCACCGAACTGCTTGTGCAGGTTGTCCCAGGTGAGGCGCAAGGGGCGCTGCAGGGCGCGCAGGCGGTAGCCGACCCAGAACAGCAGGTCGAGCTTGCGCGCCGAGCCCGAGAAGGCCCGGGCCGCGCGGATGTCCACCGGCAGGGCGTGCTGGATCAGGTTGTCGTAGAAATCCTGGTGGAACTGCACGCTCTTCTGCCAGACAACTCCGTCGGCCCCCTGGGGCAGCCAGAGGTCGAGCTGGCGGAAGGGCGGCACGTTGAGGGTGCTGGCGCTGCCCGCCCCGTCCCAGAGGCCGATCTGCAGGGTGCAGGCGGCCAGCCGCGCGAGCTGCTCCTTGAACTGCCGGATGGTGCCACGTTCGCCGCCGGTGACGGCGAATCCCATCTCCTTCATGAAGCCCGACAGGCTGTCGGCCACCGCGATGGTCGGGCTGCGTTGGCGCACCGCCTCGGTGCAGAGGTGCAGCAGCACGAGGCGGGCCTTGGGGCCGTAGGGCAGGCCCTGGAACTCCATCTCGCCGGTGGCCGGGTTCTTGAGGCGCCCCGCCAGCAGGCTCAGGGAATTCCGTCCGTACTCGCGGAAGAACTCGCGGGCGTCACCGGGGTCGCGATAGGGCAGGCCGCACAGGGCCAGCACCGAGTGGATGTGCTGCAGGTTCTCCGGGCCGGTTGGCTCAGTCTCGATCACCTCCCGGATGGCATCGCGGCGGCGCTGGTCGCGGCCCATGGCCTGGCGTCGCCCGGCCACGGCTCCGCGCGCGGCAACCTCCGCATCCCGGGCCCGCTGCCGGTGCAGGATGGTCTCCGCGATCGTGGCGAATAGGAAGCTGCCGCGCGCCGCCTCGACCTCGGCGAGGAGGTCGGCGTCGCGGATGCCCGCCAATGTGTCCTCGATCCCCAACAGACCCCGCCCCGATCAATCCTGGCCCATGATCCCGACAGTGAGTCCCGGACCGCGATGCGCCGACCATGCCCGATTCCCCGCGGCGGAGTCTCGGCGGCAAGCGCCGCAAGTGGGAATCATCCCGGCTATCCACCGGCCGGAACGGGAAAAATTGCCGTCGATCCGCAGGCCGCATCCGGCGCCAGACGCTGACGCAGAGTTCGATACGGGACCGGATTCGGCACAATCCCCAGAGTTCACCGGTGGGAGGCCTTATCCACGCCGAACCCGATACGGGTTCACGCAGACTCGGATACGCGCGACCCGAATTCTACCGCTGAATCCGATACGCCGGCACGCAGAGTTCGATACGACCCTGCGCAGAGTTCGATACGCGAACCACCCATAAGTCCTCAGTCCGGCAGGGTTTTTCGGCCCTCCATATAACTCTCAGAAATGACTCTCTGAGAATCTCTTACTGATACCTTTCCTAAGGGTCGAGATGCCCGTTCGGAAGAACGAACACGCGCCCGGCCAAGGCTTTTTCAAGGGAATTTGGGGAAGACAACACCGCTTCTCCCGCCACCATCCCCAGCCTCACGGGTTGGCCCGCAATCCGCTACAGGGGTCGGACCGACACCGATGGGCGGAGAAGACGTGGTGAAGATCGAGGATCTGCTGGCCCTGATGGCGACCTTGCGCGACCCGGAGGTCGGCTGTGCCTGGGACGTGGCCCAGGATTTTGCCAGCATCGCCCCCTACACCGTGGAGGAGGCCTACGAGGTCGTCGACGCCATCGCGCGGGGCGACACGGACGACCTGCGCGACGAGCTCGGCGACCTGCTGCTCCAGGTGGTCTTCCACGCCCGCATTGCCGAGGAGACCGGGCTGTTCGCCTTCCCGGACGTGGTTCGGGCGGTGGTGGAGAAGATGGTCCGGCGCCACCCGCACGTATTCGCGCCGGACGGAACTCTGCTGCCGAAGGGCTCGCCCCGGCGCGACCCAGGGGCGGTGGCGCGGCAATGGGAGGCGATCAAGGCCGAAGAGCGCCGGGCTAAGCCTCCGCAGGAGACGGGCCCGCTCGCCGGCATTCCGTTGCCCCTTCCCGCCCTGACCCGCGCCCACAAGCTCTCCGCCAAGGCGGCGACTTACGGCTTCGACTGGAGCGATCCGGCCCAGGTGGTGCTGAAAGTGCGCGAGGAGATCGACGAGGTTGCCGACGCCATGGTCCACGGCACCCGGGCGGCGGTGGCGGAGGAACTCGGTGACCTGCTGTTCTCGGTCGCCAACCTCGCCCGCCACCTCGGAATAGACCCGGAATATTCCTTACAAGAAGGGAATATGAAGTTCGCGCGCCGCTTCACCGCCATGGCGGCGATCCTGGAGGCTCAAGGCTCGGGCCTCTCCGACAGCGATCTCGACGCGATGGAGGCGGCCTGGCGGGCGGTTAAGATGTCGGAGGTCAAGATGTCGGAGACGGGCTGACCGACGGTTGGCGGAACGGCCAGTCGATGACTCTGCCGGCATAGAGCGCCCACCAGACGAAGACCGGCTGAAACGCCAGCCGGGGCCCGTGATACCACCAGCTGTCGGGCAGGCCCGGCACGACGATGCCCTCCAATGCATGCTTGAGGTTGGCCGGGAAGACGCAGACGGCGTAGAGGGCCAGCCCGATCGCGGCCCAGCGCCGGGTCGGCGGATAGGCGAGGCCGAGCACCCCGGCGAGTTCGCACAGGCCGGTGACGATCACGGTGAGCCGAGGCTCCGGCACCCAAGCCGGCATGATCGGCAGGAACGCGTCGGGGGCGGCGAGGTGGACCACGCCGATGAAGCCATAGGCCGCCATCAGCGGCAGGCGCCACCACAGCCGGGACGCCGTCACGGGGTGAAGTCCCCGCGCAGGTCGTCGACCAGGGCCGTCACCAGCGGGTGACCCGCGCTGGCGAAGGCGGTGGCGTCGATGGCCGTCACAGGGGCGAGACCGCGCAGGGAATTGGTGAGGAACACCGCCTCGGCGGCGTGCAGGGCGTCGAGGTCGAAACTCCGTTCGGCGGTGGGCAGGCCCAGGCGTTGGGCCCGCGACAGAATCTCGGCCCTCAGGATGCCGGGCAGGACGCCGTCCGAGAGAGGCGGGGTGACGAGAGCGGCGTCGAGCACCGCGAACAGGTTGGCGGTGCCCGCGCAGGCGACGCGCCCTTGCGTGTTGCGGAACAAGGCCTCGTCGAAGCCCGCCGCCCGCGCCGCGCCCGCCGCCAGCACCGCGTCGAGATAGCCGAGCGTCTTCAGGCTCGCGGCCGGCGAGGTCTCGTTGCGGCGAATGCCCGTCGCGTGGAGGGTCAGCGGCGCGAAGGCGAGGGCGTCTCCCACCGGGGCGGCGCTCGCCCACAGCACCGGCCGGGGTTCGGCCGGGGGGCTGAGCCCACGCGGGCCGGAGCCGCGGGTCACGGTGGTGCGGATCGCCGCCAGGGGGTGGACCCGCCCCATTTCCGCCGCGAGCGAAATCATCGCTGCCGCGATGTGCGCGGGCGCCATGGGAAAGCCCAGCGTCGCCGTCGCGGCGGCGAGGCGGGCCACGTGCGCGGCCTCGAACAGGATGCGGCCGCGCCGGGCCAGCGCCGTGTCGAACACCCCGTCTCCGAGGGTCAGGCCCCGGTCGGCGAGGTCGAAGGACACCGGCCCCTCGGTGAGTCGTCCGTCAAACCACAGCATCGGTCGCAGCCGGCAGATCCCGGGTCGCGCGCCAATCCCGGGCGAGGCGCAGGAAATTGGCGAAGACGGCATGGCCGTTCTCGGTCAGCACCGATTCCGGATGGAACTGCACGCCCCAGGTCGGGTGGGTCCGGTGCGACAGGGCCATCACCTCCCCTTCGGTCGAGACCGCGTCGATGCTGAGCCGGTCGGCCATGCCGGGCTCCGGCGCCACGATCAGCGAGTGGTAGCGCCCGACCTGCATCGGGTCGGGCAGTCCGGTGAACAGACCGGCCCCGTCGTGGCGGATCGGCGTGGCCTGCCCGTGCAGGGGGCGCCCGGCGCGCGCCACCCGGCCGCCGAAAGCCGCCCCGATGGCCTGGTGGCCGAGGCAGACGCCGAGCAGCGGCACCGCCCCGGAGAGTTCACGGATGGCGGGCAGCGAGATGCCCGCCTCCGCCGGCGTGCAGGGACCGGGCGAGATCACGATCGCGGCGGGGTCGAGGGCACGGATGCCGGCGACGTCGAGGGCGTCGTTGCGCGCCACCCGCACGGTTTCGCCCAGTTCCTCGAAGTAGCGCACCACGTTGAAGACGAAGCTGTCGTAATTGTCGATGACGAGGATCACGGCGCCCTCCCCGCCCCGGACTGGGCATCCGGTTCGCAAGCGTGCGGTACGAAGGCGTCCGGTTCAAAGGCTTGGAACACCCGCGCGGCCTTGGTCAGGGTCTCCTCGTATTCGGGCCCCGGCTCGGACAACAGGGTGACGCCGCCGCCGGCCTGCAGCACGGCCGTGCGGTCGTTCATGAAGACGGTCCGGATGGCGATGGCGGTGTCGAGGTCGCCGGTGAAGCCCAACGCGCCGATGGCGCCGCAATAGAGTTCGCGCGCGTCGCCCTCGATGTCCGTGATGATGTCCATGGCGCGCAGCTTCGGCGCGCCGGTGATCGAGCCGCCCGGGAAGGTGGCGGCGATCAGGTCGAGGGCGTCCATGTCGGCTTTCAGGGTTCCGGTGACCACCGACACGAGATGGTGGACGGACGCGTAGGATTCGAGCCCGCACAGCACCGGCACCTGCACGCTGTGGGGTTCGCAGATGCGCGAAAGGTCGTTGCGCAGCAGGTCGACGATCATGATGTTCTCGGCCCGCTCCTTCGCATTGGCCTGGAGGGCTTCCCCGAGGCGTGCATCCTCTTGCGGATCGGGGACGCGGCGGACCGTCCCCTTGATTGGCCGGGTCTCGATCGCCCGCCCCTTGAGCTGGATGAAGCGCTCGGGGCTGCTGGAGGCGACCCGCAGCCCCTCGAAGTCGAGATAGGCACCGAAGGTCGCCGGGTTGGTGGCGCGCAGGCGTCGGTAGAGGGCGAAGGAGTCGAAGCCCTCCGGCAGGTCGGTCTCGAAGCGCTGGGCGATGTTGGCCTGGTAGATGTCGCCGGCCCGGATGTAGTCGCGCACCCGCTCCACCGCCGCCTCGTAGGCCGGACGGGTGAAGTTCGAGCGCCAGGCCAGCGGCCCCTGCGCCGGAGGTTCCGGGCTCGGGCGCGCGCGCTCCAGCAGGCGGGTGAACTGGGCCAGCCGGGCCTGAGCGCGGGCCTCGCGCGCGGCCGGCTCGGTTTCGGGAAAGCCCGTGGCGAGGAGCCGGCAGCGCCCGGTCGCGTGGTCGAGGCTCAGCACCGTGTCGTAGAGATTGAAGGCGATGTCATCGCAGAGGCCCGCCCGGCGGGCCGGAGGCGCCACCCGCTCCAGGGCGGCCCCGAAATCATAGGCGACATAGCCGATCGCGCCGCCGGCGAAGGCCGGGAGATCGGGATCGGGTGCCGTGCGGTAGGGCGCGAGGCAGGCCCGCAGCGCCGCGAGACCGCTGCCCGGCACCGTCCGTCCGTCGAGCGTGGCGACGCCATCGCGAAACCGGAAGCGCCCGAACGGGTCCGCCGCCAGGGTCGAGGTCCGGCCGAGCGTGTCGTGGTGCATGGCGCTGTCGAGGAAGGCGAGGCCCGGAAGGGCGCCCAGGGCCTCGGCCGCCGCGACCGGCTCGACGAACGGGAGGTCAGCAATCCACATGATGACTCGAAGGTTCGGGGACGCCGCGGACGGACGATCCCGGTGGGCCGAAGAACTCGAAGTGAAGAACTCGAAGTGAAGAACTCGAAGTGAAGAACCCGGACTGAGGAACTGGGGCCGATGCATCCGTCGCGGCTTGCGGTATCATGCACAGGCGGCATGCGCGATGCCGTGGCAAAAGCGCGATCCGCGCATGGCTCGGCGCGGCCCGGCTCGCTTGGGCGCGCGAATCCCGTTATAGGGCTGTCAACCTCTTTGTCCCGCCCTCCCCCGATTCCACGGCCGATCCGGTTTCAGAAGCCGCTCCGGCCCGACGAGCATCCATGACCGCATCCCTCCTGCCGCCGGCCCCCGCCAAGGCGGCGCCGAAAATCTCCTTCGTCTCCCTCGGCTGCCCCAAGGCGCTGGTGGATTCCGAGCGCATCCTCACGCACCTGCGGGCGGAGGGCTACGAGCTCGCCCGGCGGCATGACGGCGCGGACGTCGTCATCGTCAACACCTGCGGCTTTCTCGATTCGGCCAAGGCCGAGTCGCTCTCGGCCATCGGCGAGGCCATGGCGGAGAACGGCCGCGTCATCGTGACCGGCTGCATGGGCGCCCAGCCCGAGGAAATCCGCGAAAAGTATCCGAACCTGCTCGCGGTCACCGGGCCGCAGGCCTACGAATCGGTGGTGGCGGCGGTGCACGAGGCGGTGCCCCCGGCGCACGACCCGTTCCTGGATCTCGTGCCGCCGCAGGGCGTGAAGCTGACGCCGCGCCACTACGCCTACCTGAAGATTTCCGAGGGCTGCAACAATCGCTGCACCTTCTGCATCATCCCGTCCCTGCGCGGCGATCTCGTCAGCCGGCCGGCCGGCGACGTGCTGCGCGAGGCCGAGAAGCTGGTGAAGGCCGGCGTCAAGGAACTGCTGGTGGTCTCGCAGGACACCTCCGCCTACGGCGTCGACATCCGCTACGCCTCGAGCCCCTGGCGCGACCGGGAGGTGCGGGCCAAGTTCTATGATCTGGCCGCCGAACTCGGCACGCTCGGGGCCTGGGTGCGGATGCACTACGTCTATCCCTATCCGCACGTGGACGAGGTCATCCCGCTGATGGCCGAGGGCAAGATCCTGCCCTACCTCGATATGCCGCTCCAGCACGCGAGCCCGTCCGTGCTCCGCCGCATGCGCCGGCCCGGCAACCAGGAACGCCAGCTCGAGCGCATCCGGCGCTGGCGCGAGATCTGCCCCGATCTCGCCATCCGCTCGACCTTCATCGTCGGCTTCCCCGGCGAAACCGAGGCCGAGTTCGAGGAATTGCTGACCTGGATTCGCGAAGCCAAGCTCGAGCGCGTCGGCTGCTTCGAGTTCGAGCCGGTGGGCGGGGCGGTGGCCAACGGCCTCGGCGACCCGGTTCCGCCGGAGGTGAAGGCCGAGCGCAAGCGCCGCTTCATGGAGGCGCAGCAGGCCGTCTCCGTCCGCCTGCAGAAGGCCCGCATCGGCAAGCGCCTGCCGGTCCTCATCGACGCGGCCGACGGCACCGTCGCCAAGGGCCGTTCGAAGTACGACGCCCCCGAGATCGACGGCACCGTCCACATCACGTCACGCCGCCCCCTGCGGGTGGGCGACATCGTCACCGTGAAGATCGAGCGCGCGGATGCGTACGACCTCTATGGGAGCGCGGTGTAGGAGCGCGACCCGTCCCGCTCCCCCTTGTGGGGAGAAGTTAGGAGTGGGGGTGATTGGGTGCCCCCCAAGCTGCGGAGGCCAGCGGGCCCACCCCTGGCCCCTCCCCCACAAGGGCAGGGCTATCTCAGATGCCGATTTGCTCGTCGGAAACCCGCCCGTAGCACCGCGTCATCCCGGGGCCGCGCAGCGGAGACCGGGATCCAGAAACGCAGGTCGTGCAAGACTTTACACCGTTCGCGGCTCTGGATTGCACGCCGCTGACGCGCCCCGGAATGACGGAGTGGTGCCATCTGAAATCGCCCTACCCTCTTCCGAACGTCCCACTGCTGGCCCGTCCGACCCCGGCCGCTGCCATCTCGGCCCAGGCCCGCGCCACCGAGCCGTCGCGGTCGATCCCCCGCACGGCGTCCGCCACCACCACGGCCTCGAACCCCGCCGCCCGCGCGTCGAGGGCGCTCCAGGCGACGCAGTAATCGGTGGCGAGGCCGCACAGGACCACGCGGGTGAAACCGCGCTCCCGCAGGTAGCCGGCGAGCCCTGTCGGCGTGCGCCGGTCGGCCTCCAGGAAGGCCGAGTAGCTGTCGACGTGGCGGTGATGGCCCTTGCGGATCACCAGTTCGGCGCGCGCCGCATTCAGGGTGGGCGCGAGTTCCGCGCCGGCGCTGCCCTGCACGCAATGCTCCGGCCACAGTACCTGCGGGCCATAGGCCAGCGGCACGGTCTCGAAGGGTGCCCAGCCGGGATGGCTCGTCACGAACGAGACGTGCCCCGGCGGATGCCAGTCCTGGGTCAGGACCGCGTGCGGAAACTGCCCGAGAAGGCGGTTGATCGGCGCGATCACCGCGTCGCCGTCCGGCACCGCCAGCGCCCCGCCGGGCAGGAAGTCCGCCTGCAGGTCGATGACGAGGAGGACGTCCCCCTCGGTCGGTCTCACGGGATCATCACCGTGGCGCCGGTGGTCTTGCGGCCGGCAAGATCGCGATGGACATGCTGCACGTCCGCGAGCTTGGCCGTGTGGTGGACCGGGATCTTCACCGCGCCGCTCGCCACCACCGAGAACAGGTTCCGGGCCATGCTGTCGAGGGTCTCGCGCTTGCTCGCATGGGCGAAGAGCGACGGGCGGGTGGCGTAGAGCGAGCCCTTCTGGCCGAGCAGGGCCAGACTGAAATCGTCCACCGGGCCGGAAGCCGAGCCGAAGCTGACGAACATCCCCAAGGGGCTGATACAGTCGAGGGAGGCCGGGAAGGTGTCCTTGCCGACGCCGTCATAGACCACCGGCACGCCCTTGCCCCCCGTGATCTCCTTGACGCGCGCGGCGAAGTCCTCGTCGCGGTAGAGGATGACGTGGTCGCAGCCGTTGGCGCGGGCGAGTTCGGCCTTCTCGGCGGAGCCGACGGTGCCGATGACCGTGGCGCCGATGTGCTTGGCCCACTGGCAGGCGATGAGGCCGACGCCGCCCGCGGCGGCGTGGAACAGGATGGTGTCGCCCGGCTTCACCGCGTAGGTCCGGTGCAGCAGGTACTCGGCGGTGAGACCCTTCAGCATCATGGCGGCGGCGGTCTGGTCGTCGACGCCGTCAGCGAGGTGCACGGCGGCGCTCGCCTCGATCACCACCTCCTCCGCGTAGGTGCTGGCGGCCGAACCGTAGGCCACCCGCTCGCCGACCCGGAACTCGGTGACGCCCTCGCCCAGGGCCACGACCACGCCGGCCCCCTCCTTGCCGGGGGTGAAGGGCAGCTGCGGCGCCTTGTAGGCGCCCGAGCGGAAGTAGATGTCGATGAAGTTGACCCCGATGGCGGTCTGGCGGACGTGGATCTGGCCGGGGCCCGGTGCCAGCAGGGTCACGTCCTCGTAGCGCATCACCTCGGGGCCGCCGTACTCGTGAACCTGGATCGCCTTCGGCATCGTGTCGTTCCCTAATGCAAGTCTTCGAATGGTCTTCGAATGATCTTCGACGGGGCTCCGGTCGGTCGTCGACACCGCCCGGGTCCATCGACCCCGATGAGCAGCGACATAGACGGTCCCGGTGCGCCGGCAATGCCGCAGGGTCTCATCCCTCTCGGGCCGCGCCATGTGCGGCGGCGCACCGGACAGGGGCCTCCGGCCGTTCACCCCGTCTCGCCCTGCGGCGCGTCGCGTCGGAGGCGGGCGCCGGCACACCGGCTCAGACGAGGCCGGTGAGATAGTAGACGCCGATCACCAGAAACACCGCCGCGGTCTTCAGGAGCGTGATGGCGAAGACGTCGGCATAGGCCTGCCGATGGGTCAGGCCCGTCACCGACAGCAGGGTGATGACCGCGCCGTTATGGGGGAGCGTGTCCATGCCGCCGCTCGCCATGGCGGCGACCCGGTGCAGCACCTCCATGGGGATGTTGGCGGCCTGCGCGGCCGCGATGAAGGTGGAGGACATGGCCGCCAGCGCGATGCTCATGCCGCCCGACGCCGAGCCGGTGATGCCGGCGAGCGCCGTCACCGTCACGGCCTCGTTGACCAGGGGGTTGGGGATCGCCGAGAGCGCGTCGCGGATGACGAGGAAGCCCGGGAGCGCGGCGATCACCGCGCCGAAGCCGTATTCCGAGGCGGTGTTCATGGCCGCCAGCAGCGAGCCCGCCACCGCCGCGCGGCTGCCCTCGGCGAAGCCCTGCGAGACCGGGCGCCACGCGAAGACCAGCACGGTGAGGATGCCGGCGAGCAGCGCCAGCTCCACCGCCCAGATCGCGGTCACGGAGGAGACCGCGGTGACGATGGGCTTGTCGAGGCCGGCCAGAACCGTCTCGGCCTTGGGGCCGTAGAGACGCGGGATCGCGGCCGTGAAGGCGAGATTCGACACCCCCACCACGATCAGCGGCAGGAGCGCGATGGCCGGGTGGGCGCGGGCGGCCTCGTCCATCACCTGCGGCTCGTTGCTGTGGCCGGTGCCGTAGCCCTCACCTTGACGCTTGGCCGAGGCGATGCGCCGGTCGAGATAGGCGACGCCGACCACCAGGATGAAGGCCGCGCCGATCAGCCCGAGCCAGGGGGCGGCCCAGGTGTTGGTGCCGAAGAAGGTGGTGGGGATGATGTTCTGGATCTGCGGCGTGCCGGGCAGCGCGTCCATCGTGTAGGAGAAGGCCCCGAGCGCGATGGTGCCGGGGATCAGGCGCTTGGGGATGTCGCTGAGGCGGAAGGCCTCCGCCGCGAAGGGATAGACCGCAAAGACCACCACGAAGAGCGAGACGCCGCCATAGGTGAGCAGGTTGCACACCAGCACGATGGAGAGCACGGCCCGCCGCGCGCCGACGAGCTCGATCACCGCGGTCACGATGGAGCGGGAGAAGCTCGACATCTCGATAACCTTGCCGAACACCGCCCCGAGCAGGAACACCGGGAAGTACAGCTTCACGAAGCCGACCATCTTCTCCATGAACAGGCCGGAGAAGACCGGCAGCACCGCCGACGGATCGGTGAGCAGTACCGCCAGCAGGGCGGCCACGGGCGCGAACAGGATGACGCTGAAGCCGCGATAGGCGACGAGCATCAGAAAGCCGAGCGCCAGCAGCGCGATGAACAGGCTCATGATCGGGGTGGCCTCCGGGCAGCCGATGGTCACGGCCTTGCGCCGGATGGTACAAGCCCCGCCCCTGCGGCACCATCGCGGCCTTGACCGGCGCGGTGACACGCCTCTGTAAGCGTCAGGGTCTTTCGCTAAGCCCCGGGCCGATGCTCGGCCCGATGCCGTTCAGGAGTCCGCGAAGCCGTGGCGACACTTCCTCCGAAATCCGAACCTTTCGCGAAATCCGAACCTTTCGCGGTCGCCGTGGTGGGAGCCGGCGCGGCGGGCCTGAGCCTCGCTCTGGCGCTCGCCCGCGACGGCGTCGCCACAGCCCTGGTCGGCCGGCACGCCCCCGTGGCCGACGGGCGCACGGTGGCACTCCTCGACGGATCGGTGCGCTTCCTCGACGCCCTCGGGGTCTGGGCGGCGATCGCGCCGCATGCGAGCCCGCTGGCCGAACTCCACATCGTCGACGACACCGGTAGCCTGTTCCGCCCGCCACCGGCCCGCTTCGTCGCCACCGAGATCGGGCTCGACGCCTTCGGCTGGAACGTCGAGAGCGCCCGCCTCGTGGAGGGCCTGCGGGCCGAGGCGCGGGCGGCGGCCAACCTCACCCTGTTCGAGGAAGACGCCGCGGGCTTCGCCGCAGGCGCCGACGCGGCCACGATCACCCTGGCGGGGGGCGCCACCCTGTCGGCCCGCCTCGTGGCCGGGGCGGACGGCGCGCGCTCGAAGGTCCGTGAGGCCGCCGGCATCGTGCCGCGCACCTGGACCTACCCGCAGAGCGCCCTCACGACGATCCTGGCCCATACGCGGCCGCACCGTGACGTCTCCACCGAGTTCCACACCCGGCAGGGGCCGTTCACCCTCGTGCCGCTGCCCGGCGGGCACCGCTCGAGCCTGGTCTGGGTGATGGGCGAGAGTCCGGCCAAGCGCCTGGCGGCCCTCGACGACGGGGCCCTCGCCGGGGCGGTGGGGCATCAGGCCCAGGCGATGCTGGGCGCCATGCGCATCGACGGCCCGCGCGGCCTGGTGCCGATGCGAGGCCTGTCCGTGCCAAGTCCGGTCGCGGCCCGCCTCGCCCTGATCGGCGAGGCCGCCCACGTCTTCCCACCCATCGGGGCGCAGGGTCTGAACCTCGGCTTGCGCGACGCGGCGTCCTTGCGCGACGCGGTGATGCGGGCGGTGGAGGATGGGCGGGACCCGGGCTCGCGCGCCGCGCTGTCGGCCTTCGCCCGGGGACGTGACCTCGACGCGCGCTTGCGGAATACCGCCGTCGACGCCCTCAACCGCAGCCTTCTCACCAGCCTCCTGCCGGTGGACGCCCTGCGCGGCCTCGGGCTCCTCGCCATGACGACGATCGGTCCCTTGCGCCGCGTCGTCATGCGCGAGGGCGTGCTGCCCCGCCTCGGCGCGCCGAGCCTGATGCGCTGATCAGCGTCCGGCCACGCTTCGGACCGGAGCGTCCTGCGTAGCCCGGCGCTCCACCGAACCGGTGGCGATCTCCGCCGGGTCCGTTCGGCTGTCCTGAAAGGCCGTGCCGGCCTTGCCCAGGGCCACGCCGTGGGCGAACAGCGCCTTCATGTAGCTCTGATCGAAAGGCGCGGACGAGGTCTTGCCGAAGCGTCCGTCGATCTGGGCCACCTGCAGGTCGAGGCCGGTGCGCCGGGCAAACCCCTCGCTCAGCGCGAGCGCCGCGCGGGTCTGCGCCTTGATCGCCGCCGACATCGAGCGGCCGAGCACGCTCAAGGTGGTACGCGACGCCATCTGGAAGTCGGGCGTCAGGGTGTTGTTGACCACGAGATAGACCTGACGAGTCGGCAGCGGTGTCGGGTCCTTGGCCTGAAGCACCGATTCCGGGGCGAGATAGTACGGCGCTGTGGTTCCGCCGTCGGCGTGCATCTCCTGGAAGCGCTTGCCGGAGCCCGCCACCGCGTCGATCATGACCGGTGGGAACACGCCCGGTACCGCGGACGAGGCCAGGATCACCGACCGGAACAGCGCCAGGGCCTTCGGGCCGCCGGCCTTCGCGATGGCGCCCATGTCCCACAGGACCGGGCGCTCGCCGTCCACCGCCGTGGTCGCCACCAGAAGGCGGCGACCCTTGGCATGCTCGGCCGCCACCGCCTCGAGCAGCGCCGGCGTCACCGCCCGGTCGATGCGGCGCTTGAGCGGCCAGGTGTCGGTGAGCGCCTCGTTGGTGCCGCCGAACTCGAACACGTCGGCTGCCGAGATCTCGGTGTAGTTCTCCCGCAGCGCGGCGTCTCCACGCGCGCCGATGAAGGCGAAGGGAGCGATCATGGCGCCGGTGCTGACACCGGTGATGACCCCGAAATCCGGTCGGGTGCCGACCTCGCTCCAGCCGTTGAGCAGGCCCGCCGCGAAGGCGCCGTTCTCGCCCCCGCCCGAGAGCACGAGCCAGGGCCGATCGGCGGCGGAGGCCTGATCGATCAGGGCGCGGAAGGCGCCGGCGTCGTCGCCGGGGAGGCGGATGTCCGCGGAAAGCCCGTCCGGCCGGGCGGTCGCGGCCTCGGCCGCCGTGAAGGTCACGCGCCCGCTCTGTTTCTCGGATCGAACCTGATTCTCGGCCGACGTCCTGTCCACGTGGGGCTTGGCGCGCTCGCCTGCGAAGGTCGTCTGCGGAAGGCTGAGACCGATGACGGTGGCCCAGAGCAGAGCCGGATGGCGCAAGCCGGTTCGGCTGATCGATGATCCGGACATGGGTCCGTCCTTCGTATCTGGTGAGGAGCCCCCTCGATCGTGAGAACGTGAGCCGGGGCCGCCCGTTCCGCGACTTCACTCCAGGCAGCGGCGTGGCAAATGGCTTGCGTGTGCCCGCACACCTTTACGGGGGGCCTGAGGTTGCCCTAACGGCTGGTCCGGCACGCCCATCTCATCAAGAAGAACCGGGAGCCCGAAACGCCCATGAAACTGCCACGTCGCTTCTTTCAGCCCCTCGCCACCGGCGCGCCGGCCCCGTTCCGCGAGCTTCCGATCAAGCTGGAGCGGATGATCCACTTCGTTCCGCCCCACAACGAGAAGGTCCGGTCCCGCGTGCCGGAACTCGCCGCCACCGTGGACGTGGTGCTCGGCAATCTCGAGGACGCAGTGCCGATCGATCAGAAGGAGGCCGCCCGCAAGGGCTTCGTGGCGATGGCGCAGGCGACCGACTTCGCCAGCACCGGCACCGGCCTCTGGACCCGCATCAATGCCCTGAACTCGCCCTGGATCCTCGACGACCTGTTCGAGATCGTGTCCCAGGTGGGGGACAAGCTCGACGTCGTGATGGTGCCCAAGGTCGAGGGGCCGTGGGATATCCATTACATCGACCAGTTGCTGGCCCAGCTCGAGGCACGGCACGGCGTCTCGAAGCCGATCCTCGTCCACGCCATCCTGGAGACCGCCGAGGGCGTCGCCAACGTCGATGCCATCGCCTCCGCCTCGCCCCGCATGCACGGCATGAGCCTCGGCCCTGCCGATCTCGCAGCCTCCCGCGGCATGAAGACCACTCGCGTCGGCGGCGGCCACCCGGATTACCGCGTCATCGCCGACCCGACGAGCGATGGCGCCGCCCGCGCCTCCGCCCAGCAGGACCTCTGGCATTACACCATCGCGAAAATGGTCGATGCCTGCATGGCCAACGGCCTCAAAGCCTTCTACGGCCCCTTCGGCGACTTCTCCGATGGCGAGGCCTGCGAGGCCCAGTTCCGCAACGCCTTCCTGATGGGCTGCGCCGGGGCCTGGACCCTGCACCCGAATCAGGTCGCCATCGCCAAGCGGGTCTTCGCGCCCGATCCGGCCGAAGTGGCCTTCGCGGTGCGGATCGTCGAGGCGATGCCCGACGGCACGGGCGCGGTGATGCTCGACGGCAAGATGCAGGACGACGCCACCTGGAAGCAGGCCAAGGTCATCGTCGATCTCGCCAAGCTGGTTGCCGAGAAGGACCCGGATCTGGCCAAGACCTACGGTCTCGCCTGAGCTTTTCCCTCCGCCTCCCTGTCATCGGCGCTGGGCCGCCGATGACAACGGCACCGAGGCATCTTATTTTGTGATCATGACTGATACGACCACTGCCGATTCCATGATGAGAACCGCCAAGTTCGGCCTCGGTGCCGTGGTGCGTCACCGCATCTACCCGTTTCGCGGGATCGTCTTCGACATCGATCCGGTGTTCGACAACACCGAGGAGTGGTGGTTGGCGATTCCCGAGGAAGTCCGCCCGCGCAAGGACCAGCCCTTCTATCACCTGCTCGCCGAGAACGCGGAAAGTGAGTACGTCGCCTACGTCTCCGAGCAGAACCTCGTGCCCGACACCTCCGGCGAGGCCCTGCGCCATACCGGCATCGCCGAGGTGTTCGAGCGCGGCGACGATGGCAGCTACCGCATGCGCGGGGCCGCCCACGCCAACTGACGGCGACGGCGACGGCGCGGCCCGAGGATCCGGCCGGCCATACCCCAACGAAACGAGGCCGGGCATCGCGCCCGGCCTCGTTGGGGCCGGCCGCTTGCGCGGCCGGCAGGATCGAAGGTCTCAGCCTCGCGATCTCAAGGCTTCGGCGCGGTGGCCGGTGCGCCCGCCGCCGGAGCGGCGCCGGAGGCGTTCTGCTGCTCAAGCTTCTTGCGCATGTCCTCGCTGCGCTTCTCGAGTTCCGCCTGCAGCTTCTTCTGCTGCTCCTCCAGCACCTTCGGGTCGATGGCCGGGCCGTCGAAGGCCTTGCCGAAGCCCGCGATCGGCACCGCGAAGGTGACTTCGCGCTGGGTCTGATTCTGGACGCTGACGTTGAGGGTGGTGCCCTTCTTCATTGCAGCGATGATCTCGGGTCCGACATTGCCGGCCTCGGCGAAGCAGCCGTTGGGGAAGCACACGGCGAACTTGCCCGCGGTGCCCTGCTGACCGTCGATGGTGAAGCGGATGCCCGGCTGCAGCAGCAGACCGAGGGGCAGCAGGTAGCGGATGACCCGCACTTCCTGCTTCTGGGCGGCATTCTTCATCTCGTAGACGGCGACTGCCAGCACGGGCTGGCCCTGGTCGGAGACGAAGTCGCGGGTGGTGTAGCAGACGTCGGTGCCGCTGCCCTGGTCCTTGCCGCAGACCTTGGTCCATTCCGTCTGGGCCGGATCGGACTTCACGTTGACGATCTGCGGCCCCGTCTGGGCTGCGCCGGTCGGCGCGGCGGCCGCAGGAGCCGTCGGGGCGGGAGCGGTCGGGGCCGGCGCAGCCTTACCCTTCGGCGCCTGCGCGAGGGCCGGTCCGGCGAGACCCGCGACTCCGGTAACACCCGCCAGGGCGAGGAACGCGGCGACGCGCAGCGGGCGCGCAGGATGGTTGGCGAAGAACATCAGCTCTGACCCCTTAAGATACGGCGTAACGGATTCGGCTCGCGGGATGCGCCTCGAAGCTGGGGCGCGGATTCGCATCGAACGGTTCGGACTGCAAGGGCGCTTCGGGCGTCGGAGCGGACTTCCGGCACCCGGTCGGCGGAATCACCGAACCCAAGCCTGCCGAAACGGCGCCTTCTGACCGAATTCCCCCGGGACGGAGAGACTTGATGGAACCGGGACCGCACCGGCGCCGTGGAAGATCCTTCCCGCGCCGCGGCACCCCTCGGACCAGACCGTTCACGGCCAGTCCCGCCTCGACGACAAGGCGGCCTGCTTTCCTCCCGAATGCGGCGAAGACATGACATCGGAGCCGTTGCCCGGCGGCCGATCGGTTAAGGAGCGCTTAACCCTAAAGCCCCATGAACGAAGGGTCTCGGGAGTCAGCGCACGTGCCGGCGCAGCATGCAGCCCATCTTCAAGCCGCCCACCTTCTGGACTCCGTCCGGGCAGGGATTCCCCTGTCCCAGGCCAGTGGCCGGATGACCGGCTTTCCCCCCGCCGGCCGCGACCGCCCGGCCCTGATCGGTCCGAGGGCGGGTTCCGGACCGGCCGGCGAGGGTCCGGATACCGTACGGGTTCCGCCCCGGGCGCAGCGTCTCTGTACCCTGCTCGCCGCCACGGCGCAGGCGCATCCGCACCGCGTCGCCTTCATCGATCCGCCGCACAAGCCCCTGTGGAGCGGACGGGCCGCCATCACCTGGACCACCGCGGCGGCGGCGGAGATCGTGGCCCGCCTCGCCAACGGCCTGCGCGGCTGGCGCCTCGCACCGGCGAGCCGCATCGGCATCGCACTCGCAGGCAGCTCCGAGAGTTTTCTCGCCTATCTGGCCGTGGAGGCCGCCGGTCACATCCCGTGCCTGCTGCCGCTCGCCCTCGACGAGGACGGCCTGCTTGCGGCGGTGCAGACCGCAGGCCTCCCGGCGGTCATCACCCAGACGCGGTTCGGCCCCCTCGCCCCGGCCCAGCGCCTGTGTCGCGTCGCGGTGCGCTATTTCGGCCTGCGCTACCTCGCCGCCTTCGGACCCGACGTTCCCGACGGGGTGATCAACCTCGACGCGATGGTCCTGGATGCGGCGGGCGGCCCCTTCGCGCCCGGACCCGGCGGGTTCATCAGCTTCGCGGAGGGAGACCCCGCGCGGCCCGTCCATCGCAGCGGCGACGCGCTGCTCGCGGCGATCGCCGTCTACCTCGTCACGGCCCGGGTCCAGCCCGGAGACCGCATTCTCAGCCTGCTGCCGCAGACTGACCTGCGCGGCCTCGTCACCGGGCTTGGTGCGGCCCTGGTGGCGGGGGCTGGCCTGGAGACGCTCCCGGTGTTCGAGGCCCGCAGCTTCGCCGCCACCCTCGACGGGCCGCTGCCGACCCGGCTCGTGGTGCCCGCCGCTCTGGAACGCAACCTCGCCGCCAGCCGGCTGCCGACCTCCCTCGACGGAATCGTCCTTGCCCATCGCGCGCCGGGACGCCTCGGCCCCCGATGGCTGACCCCGCAGGCGAACCGGCCGGTCATCGATGCGGTCGCCTTCGAGGAGACCGCTCTGCTCGCCGGGGCCCGCGAGGCCAACGATGTCGCCCTGTCCCTGACCCATCCCGAGCGCGGGCACCTGTTCTCGACCCTGATGGCCCTGCGGCGGGACCCCGACGGACGCCTCGCCTTCCGGGGCCGGGCCTGCCATGCCGGCGCGCTGCAGCGCGACATCACCATCCCCGAAACGGTGGATGCCTGGGCGGCTTCGGCCTTCTCGGTCGATGTCGAGGACGACCAGACCCTCGCGATCCGTCGCGCCTGACGCGTCATGCTCCCGTCACGCGGGAGCCGATGATCCGGGCCCTGCCCGTCATGCGCGCGGTCAAAGGGCGAGGGATGCGGGCGCGCAGCGCCGCGAACCGGATTGTCGGGTCGTTGGAGGATCTTGCGCCGAAACCTTCGCGCCGTTCCGGCACGGAATGATGCGGCGCACCGAATCGGTTCAGGTTCCGGTCAGGCGGTCGACGTCACGGTCATGTTTGAAACGTGGCCGGCGAACCAACCGCCCCCATGTGTGTTGTCACACGGGTCTCTTTCCAAGGGACGATGGATGGGCTAGCACTGATGCTCATGGGTGCGCTGCAACAAGTTCTCGTTGTCGATGATGGTCACCGCGCCATCGATCATTCGCTTGCCGCCGAACTCGCCGAGCTCGGTTATGCCAGCGTCACCGCCTCGCTCGAGGCGGCGCACGACGTGCTCGCGGTGATCGCGCGCCCGGCCGCAATCCTGCTCCAGGCCTCGTCCCGCCGGGATCCGGCCTATGCCCAGCTCTCGGAGCGTCTGCGGGAGCAGATGCGGCAGGCGGGCATTCCCGTCATCGTGGTGGACGAGGGCATGGCGCGCCGGTCCGGAACGGCCATCGACCTGCAGAGCCAGATCGGTCCCTACGTGCTCAACGAGCCCGACCTCTGACCGGAATCGGTTGAGCGACCGGGCCGAAACGGCTCTTGGAGAATGGCTCTTGGAGAACGGCTTTTCGAAACGGGCGTGCCGCGCGGCGCGCCCGTTTCGCGTTTGGGAGACCCGTCGCTTCGCGGCTTAGGCGGCCTTCTTGCGGCGGGCAATGGTCGACAGGCTGCGCAGGATCGTGGTCGTCACCTTGAGGCGCTCCGGGATGGTGTCGAGTTCGCGGATGAACACGATGCTCATGTCCGGCCGCACCTTGGCGAAGGAGGCCTGCTCGGCGACGTAGGTCACCAGCCCCTGCGGGTTGGCGAAGGCCTTGTCGCGGAAGTGGACGACGACGCCCTTCGGGCCGGCCTCGACCTTCTCCACGTTGGTGTCGCGGCACAGGATCTTGATGGTGACGATCTTGAGGAGCTGCTCCACCTCCGGCGGCAGGGGGCCGAAGCGGTCGATCAGCTCGGCGCCGAAGCTCTCCATCTCGGCGTCGTTCTCCAGCGTCGAGAGCCGGCGATAGAGCCCGAGGCGGACCGTGAGATCCTCCACGTAGTCTTCCGGAATCGTGACCGGCGCGCCGAGCGCGATGGTGGGCGACCACGCCTCCTCCACCGGCTCGTCGATGCCGGCCTTGAGCGCGGTGACGGCATCCTCCAGCATCTGCTGGTAGAGCTCGTAGCCGACCTCCTTGATATGGCCGGACTGCGCGTCGCCGAGGAGGTTGCCGGCCCCGCGGATGTCGAGGTCGTGGCTCGCGAGCTGGAAGCCGGCCCCGAGGGTATCGAGGGTCTGGAGCACCTGCAGGCGCTTCTCCGCCTGGACCGTGAGGGTGCGGTTGGCCGGGGTGGTGAACAGCGCGTAGGCCCGGGCCTTGGCGCGCCCGACGCGGCCGCGCAGCTGGTAGAGCTGGGCGAGGCCGAACATGTCGGCCCGGTGCACGATCAGGGTGTTGGCGGTGGGGATGTCGAGGCCGGATTCGACGATGGTGGTCGAGAGCAGCACGTCGTATTTGCCCTCGTAGAAGGCCGTCATCACGTCCTCGAGCTGGCCCGCCGCCATCTGGCCGTGGGCGACCGCGACGGTGGTCTCGGGCATCTCCTGGTCGAGGAAGCGCTTGACCTCGGCGAGGTCCTCGATGCGCGGCACCACGTAGAACGACTGGCCGCCGCGATAGCGCTCGCGCAGCAGCGCCTCGCGGATCAGCAGGGGATCGAACGGCGTCACCGAAGTGCGGACCGCCAGGCGATCCACCGGCGGCGTCGCGATGATCGAGAGTTCGCGGACCCCCGTCATGGCGAGCTGCAGGGTGCGGGGGATCGGCGTCGCCGACAGGGTGAGCACGTGGACGTCGGCCTGGAGCGCCTTGAGGCGCTCCTTGTGGGCGACGCCGAAATGCTGCTCCTCGTCGACGATGATGAGGCCGAGATCCTTGAAGGCGACGGTCTTGGCCAGCAGCGCGTGGGTGCCGACGACGATGTCGACGGTGCCGGCGGTGAGCCCGTCGCGCACCCGCTTCATCTCGGTGTTCGAGACGAAGCGCGACATCTGGGCGACCTCGACGGGCAGGCCCTTGAAGCGCTCGGCGAAGGTCCGGTAGTGCTGGCGCGCCAGCAGCGTGGTGGGGACCACCACCGCCACCTGCTTGCCGCCGAGCGCGCCCGCGAAGGCGGCGCGCAACGCCACCTCGGTCTTGCCGAAGCCGACATCGCCGCAGACGAGGCGGTCCATCGGCCGGCCGGCGTTGAGGTCGGTGAGCACCGCGTCGATGGCGTTGGCCTGATCCTCGGTCTCGTTGAAGGCGAAGCGCGCCGCGAACTCGTCGTACAGGCCTTCCGGTGCGTGGAGCCGGGGCGCCTGACGGACGAAGCGCTCGGCCGCGATCCGGATGAGCTGGCCCGCCATCTCCAGGATGCGCTTCTTCATCTTGGCCTTGCGGGCCTGCCAGGCGCCGCCGCCGAGACGGTCGAGGGCGACCTCTGCATCCTCCGAGCCGTAGCGCGTCAGAAGCTCGATGTTCTCCACCGGCAGCAGCAGCAGGCCGCCGGCATACTGGATCTCCAGGCAATCGTGCGGCGCCCCCGCGGCCGTCACCGTCTTGAGGCCGACGAAGCGGCCGATGCCGTGGTCGGCATGGACCACGAGGTCGCCGGGCTGGAGGGCCTGCACCTCCAGGATGATGTCCTGCGGGCGCTTGGCCTTGCGCTTCTGGCGCACCAGCCGGTCGCCGAGGATGTCGCCCTCCGAGATCACCGCGAGCCGGTCGACGACGAAGCCGGATTCGAGGCCCCACACCGCCACCGCCACGTCGGTGCCGCGCTTCAGCGCGTTCACCGCCGTCAGGGTGTTGATGGCGACGGGCTTCTTCAGCCCGTGATCGGCCAGCACCGAGCAGAGCCGGTCGCGCGAGCCGTCGGACCAGGAGCCCAGGATCACGTGATGACCGGACCCCTGCAGGTTCTTCACGTGGGCGACGGCGGCGTCGAACACGCTGGCGGATTCGTCGGCGCGCTCGGCCGCGAAGGTGCGGCCCTGACGGCCCTCGCAGTCGATGGTCGCCCGGTCGGGGCTCTCCGGCATCGAAAAGGGCGAGAGCCGGGCGACCGAGGCCGCGGCCACCCGGTCGCGCCACTCGTTCGGCGTGAGATAGAGGGCGGAGGGTTTCAGCGGCTTGTAGGGTGCGACGCCCGGGGATGGCGCCTTCATCGCCTCGGCGCGGGCGTCGTAATAGTCGCGGATCAGGGTCAGGCGCTCGCCCGCCGCCTCGTCCACCTGGGCGTCGAACACCAGCGGCACCCCGCCGACATAGTCGAACAGCGTGTCGAGATGGTCGTAGAACAGCGGCATCCAGTGCTCGAGGCCGGCATAGCGCCGGCCCTCGCTGATGGTCTCGTAGAGCCGGTCGTCGCGGGTGGCCGCGCCGAAGGTGGAGAGATAGCCCTGGCGGAAGCGCCGGATCGTCTCGGTGGTGAGCTGCACCTCGCTCATCGGCACGAGGTCGAGGGAGCGCAGCTGCCCGACGGTGCGCTGGGTCTCGGGATCGAAGGCGCGGATCGACTCCAGGGTGTCGCCGAAGAAGTCGAGGCGGATCGGATTGGGCAGGCCGGGGGGCGACAGATCGAGGATGCCGCCGCGCACCGCGTACTCGCCGGTGTCGCGCACCGTCCCGGTGCGCAGGAAGCCGTTGGCCTCGACCCAGGCCGTCACCGTGTCCATCGGCACCACGTTGCCGATGGCGGCCGAGAACGTCTCGACCGCGATCTTTTCGCGGGGGGGGACGCGTTGGATCAGGGCGTTGACGGTGGTGCAGAGGATGCGGGGCTGCTCCTCCGAGGAGCGCGAGCGGGCGAGCCGCGACAGGGCCGTCATGCGCTGGGCCGCGATGGCGCCGTTGGGCGAGACCCGGTCGTAGGGCTGGCAGTCCCAGGCCGGCACGCTCATCGTCTCGATCTCGGGCGCGACGAACTTCAGGGCACTGACGAAGGCGGCCGAGCGCCCGGAATCGCGGGCCACGTGGACCAGCACCGCCGGCCCCTCGAAATCGCGGCTGAGCGCCCGGGCCAGATCCGCCACCACGAGGGCGTCGAAGCCCTCCGGCACATTGGCCAGGGTCGGGCTGTCGCCGCGCTTCAGCGCGTCGAGGGCGCGGGCCAGCGCCCCGGATTTCGGCAGGGCGAAGCGCGCCGTCTGGGGCTTCGGCGCGGGGGCGGCCGCTTTGATCTGAGGCGGGTTCGTCTGGGGCTTGGCCATCGGGTCGGGGTTCTGAACTCGTGCTGGGCCGGGCGGAAGCGACTGTCTCCGTCCGCCCTCCTGTCTCGGAAGGACCGCCGCGGCGGCCTCGAAAGGACGTTGCGTTCCCCCGGGCGCGGACCCGGAAGCGACGAACGCGTATGTATCCCTGAGCCCGGTCCTTACCAGACCTGCCCCGCGCCGTACCGGCGTTAACGCACCCCGCCGCGTTGATCCAGCGCAGCGGCGTGCGGCCGGCCCCCCCAAGCGGCCCCCCCCAAGCGGCTTCACCCCCGCGCGCGGTTTTGCGCCGGGGGCATGGCCCAAGGAACACGCCGAACGGGGACGCGGGACGCCGCGGAACCCTTCTGTGCGCTTTTGATGGTTGCCGGTCCCCCGGCGTCCCGGGCTCCGGCGTCGCCGCCGGGGCCGTTCACGTCGCGATGTCTCCAACGGATCTCGTGCTGGCGCTAAGTTCGGCGGGTTTCGGAGAGACCCCGCACGCTTCGGAGCGAGCCTTCGTCGCACGCCGCCTCGTCATGGGCGGCGCCGCAGCTTTTCCCCGCTGCCCCAGGGACGGGTCGAACGGCGAGGGCATTTCCTCCCCCGGCGCGCCGCCCAGACCCGAGCCAACGGTTGTAACGAGCCGTCGCCCGAGGCGGCAGCGACCGAAGCCACCGACGCGGGCACCGCCCCGCCGCCCTCCAGCCCACCCGGTCGGTCTCCGGTCAGGCTCCCGATTCGCTCGGGCGGCAGGTGTGGGGATAGAGGCATAATTTAGGAATATTGTCAATAAACTTCGTTGGCCTGGCGGCCGGCGCCTCTCCTGTCGTCTGCCCAAACCCTCAAGATCTCACCCTCGGTACCGACGTGTGAGGGACAGCGGGGGGCGAGTTTCGGTCAGGTCGCTTCGACGTGTGCGTGGAAGATGCCGTCGTTCCGCTGCGTGCCTGGGTCAGGACACCTGTCGTGACTGGCGAGGCTCTCGCCGCAACTGACGGGTCGCGCGCAGCCGGGTCGCGCGCAGCCGGGTCGCGCGCAGCTAAGAACGTCGCTGCGATGCGAGCCATTGCATCGGCGTCATGCGGAGTTCGGATCGGAAAGCCGCGCGCAGAGCCTGGGCGTCGGGAAAGCCGCTGCGCGCCGCGACGTCTTCCAATCCCCGTCCGCCCGAAGCCAGTATGCCCTGCGCCCGTGCCAGGCGAGCTTGTTTCAGCCACGCTCCCAAGCTCCCGCCCGTCTGCGCTCTGATATGACGCGTGAGGCTCCGTCTGCTGAGTCCTGCTTGTCTCGCAAGCGTATCGAGCGACGGGGTCCCTGCCGGGTCGGCGAGAAGGTCTCGCAGCATCTCGGTCGTGTATTGGCCGGCCGGCGAACCGGCTGCTGGATGTTCGATCCATTGCGGCTGGGTGCCGGTGCGTTGCGGTGCGACGACGAGATGGCGAGCGACGCGATTGGCTTCGGTAATTCCGGACATGCGGGAGAGGAGATGTAGGCAGCAGTCGAGGCCCGAGGCGATACCGGCAGACGTGAGAATTCGACCTTCGTCGACGAAGATTGCGCCAGCGTCGACCGTTATGGACGGGTAGCGCGCTGCGAAGATCGCGGCTTTGGCCCAGTGCGTCGTCGCCCGCCGTCCATCGAGCAGTCCTGCCGCGGCCAGCCCGAAAGCACCGAGGCACAATCCAACCACGATGGCGCCGCGCTCGCCCGCTTCCCGCAAGGCGGCCACGATTTCGACAGAGACCGGTTCGTCCGCATCACGCCAGCCCGGCAGGATGACGATATCGGCATCGCGCGCGGCATCGATCCCAAACTTCGCCTCGATCATCAAGCCGCCGCTGGTGGAAAGCCGTGGCTCGGCGGCGCACACGGCGATCTGGTGACCGCTCGCCAGAAATGGCTCTCCGAACACGGCCAAGGGCGTCGACAGCATGAAGGGACTGACGCGGTCATAGGCGAGAACGGCGAGGCGCATTGGCCCAATCTAATCGGAGAATGGCCATCGGGCCACTCGATCGATGCCGAGCCGGAACTCTATGGTCTGGCATCGGAACCGAGGATCCGCCCCCATGCCACGCACGCTTCTCGTGATCGACATCCAGAACGACTATTTCCCAGGTGGGGCATTGCCGCTCTGGCGGGCGGAGGAAACCGAGGCCCGCATCGTCGACGCCATCGGCAAGGGGCGGGCGGCTGGTGACAGAATCGTGCTGGTCCAGCACGTCTCAGGGAAACCCGAAGGCCTCTTCGCGTCCCGTGCACCCGGCACCGCCATTCGATCCGGTGTTCTGGCTGCGGCCGGCGACACGCCGATCGTCACCAAGCACCATGCCGATGCCTTCCAGGACACCGACCTGAGCCGACATTTGGAGACAACCGAAGAGCTGTTGATTTGCGGGATGATGACGCAGAACTGCGTCGTCTTCACCGCGATGTCGGACGATGCCAGACAGTTCAAGCGGAGGGTCCTTGTCGACCTCTGCACCGCTCCGACCGAAACCATTCACCGGATTGCGGTCAATGCCATCGGCTCGAAGCTGGCAACCGCGACGCTCGCAGACGCATGGGGTTGACCGAGCCACCGACACGGGCACCGCCCCGCCGCCCTCCAGCCCACCCGGTCGGTCTCCGGTCAGGCTCCCGATTCGTTCGGGCGGCAGGTGTGGGGATAAAGGCACGGTATAGGAATATTGTCAAATCTTTTCGACGACAGCCTGCCGTTTGCCGACGCTCGGAACTCGAAACTCGGACGACGACGGGGTTCGGCACCTGATCCGCGGAGCGCGAGGCTTGAGACGCTTTCGTTTTCGTTTGTCCTGTCGGGATCACCGGTTTCCACGGATCCCTGACAAACCCGATGATCCCTGACAAATCCCATGCGTCAGCGGAGAGCCGGCATCCTTGCTCCGCCCTTCAGGGTCAACAAGCTGAGACACCCAAACCCGAAGGCTGCCGTCGCCCCATAGAGCATCACCGCATCGAACCCCTCTCCGAGCGCGTGACGGGCCAGCTCAATGGGGATACCGGCGGCCTCGGCCGCGGCGAGGTTGCCGGCGGCGACGGATTCGGAGAGCGCGGTCAGGCCTGAAGCCGCGTGGGGCGCGACGGGTTCCAGGCTTGCGCGGATGCCCCGGACGAGGATGAGGCCCATCAGGGCGATGCTGATCGAGAGCGCAATCATCCGCACGCTCATGTCCATCGCTGAGGCCATGCCGGCGCGCTCGATCGCGACGGAGCCTGTCGCCGTGTTGGCGACGGGCGTGTTGGTGAGGCCCACGCCGAGACCGGTCACGACACAGCCGGGCAGCAGGGTGACCCAGGCCGCTTCGCCGACGCCTGCCCCCAGCCGCATCAGGACGAAGCCCAGTCCGATGGTGAGGAGGCCGAGCGGGATCACGAAGCGGGGTCCGCGCGCCAGGAGCAATCGCTCGGCCAGCGGGGGGGCGAGGAGCGTCGGCAACGTATACGCGAGAAGCGCCAGACCCATCCGGACGCTGTCGAGGTTCTGAACCGCCTGGACGTAGATCGGCAGGTAGATCACGAAGGGCCAGAAGCTGAAGTTCATGCCGGCCGCGCCGAGAAGGGCGCCGGAGAAGGCCCGGTTGCGGAACGCGCCGAAGTCGAACATCGGGCGAGGCGTGCGCGTCTCCACCAGAAGGAAGGCGAGGACGCTCGCAAGGCCCGCGAGGGCGAGCGCGAGGGCTGCGGAGTTGGCAGGGACGGGCGCTTCGCCCTGCGTGATGAGATAGACGAGCGCGAAGACGGAGAAGGAGAGCGTGGCCACGCCCGGCCAGTCGAACCGCACCGCCTGGGTGTCGAAGGATTCCGTGATGCCGGCCTTCGCGGCGGCCCATGTCACGGCGGCAAGCCCGACATGAACCAGGAACACCCATTCCCAACGCGCAACCGCCACGGTGAGCCCGCCGATCAGCGGGCCGAATCCGAGACCGAATCCGAAGACGACGCCCCACCAGCCGAAGGCCGAGCCACGCTCCGCCCCATCGCGGAACGGGTTGGACAGGATGGCGATCTGGCAGGCCAGCATGGCGGCGGCGCTCGCACCCTGCACGAAGCGGGCGGCGATCAGGACCGGCGCCTGCGTTGCCAGCCCGCAGGCCAAGGAGGCGAGGCCGAACGCAAGAACGCCGGCCATGAAGACGCGCTTTCGCCCGAGGCGGTCGGCGAGCGCCCCCATCGCCATGAGACAGGTCGTCATGGCGATCGTGTAAGCGTTCACGATCCATTGCAGCTGCCGGAAGTCGGCGGGCAGGACCCGCTCGAGGGTCGGCAGGATGGCCGGGATGCTGGAGATCTCGAGTCCCAGCATGAGGGCCGACAGGGAAACGGCGGTGAGGGCCGCCCCGTTCTTCGCGGTCGCGATGGATGCGCTCACGGGCCTCGTCTCGGCTGACGCCGCTGCACCCCGAAAGATGCAGCTGCAGGTTGCGGTCGGCGCAAGACTTGGCGCGAACGCGATCCCTCTGCAATCGGACGCCGTCGATCAGCGTGACACCGAAACGGAATCGACGGTCTCCGTGGGTGCCGAACCGGACGGGGGCGTGAGGGACCGGACGTTCAGAGCGCTCGTGGCAGAGGAAGGACCAGCGGAAGGGCTTTCGCCAGCGGAAGGGCTTTTGCCAGGGGAAGGGCTTTCGCCAGGGGAAGGGCTTTCGCCAGGGGAAGGACATGGTCGCGCGTGAGCGGGGCCAGCGGGAGGTCCCCTGCTGCGTCGTGCGTGACCCAGATCGCCTCCTCGATTTCCGAGCCGATCGTCGGCGTCCCGGCCAGTCTCAGATGGAAGAGTTCGGCCTGAACCATCATCCCGGTCTCGTTGGCGGCGACAGCCCGGTAACAGCCGAGATGGCGGCCCTCGCCCTCCTCCAGCGTCACGCCGATTTCCTCGTGGAGTTCACGGCACAGGGCCGACCGCGCGCTCTCGCCCGTTTCGATCTTGCCGCCGGCCTGCATGAACCAGCGGGTGCCCCGTTTCCGCACCAGCAGGAGCCGACCGTGACCGTCGTCGATCAACCCGGCGGCGATGCGGATGTCTGGAAACGCGACGGACGTCATGGCGTGATGCTCCGGGCCGACGCCGACGCTTGCGGCTCAAGCCAGACAGGATGTCTGCACGGGGCACGATCGACAGGCGATACCGAGGGCGCGAACGGGTCGCCATCGCCCCCTAATGAATCGGCGCGTCGTGCTTATGGAACGCCTTGAGGCGGCGGTAGACCGGGGTGTCGTAGTTCTCGGGCGTCGGGTCCTCGCCGGTGAGCCAGCGGAACAGGTCGCGGTCCGGCACCTCGATCAGGGCCTCGAAGAGGGTCAACTCCTCCTCCGAGAGGGTGCCGATCTCGGCATCGGCGAAGCGGCCCATGATCAGGTCCATCTCGCGGATGCCGCGGTGCCAGGCGCGGAAGAGGGTGCGGCGGCGGCGCGGATCGAGGTCGGCGCTGGTGCGGGTGGTGCCGGACATGCGGTCAGCCTGTGATGCGGGGATCCCGGGATGCTGTGATCCGGGGATCCCCGGATCATGCCATCCCCTGCCCGGCCCCGATGCGGCATCCGTCGCAGGACCAAGCCTTCGTGGGTGTATATAGAGACAGCCGCCCGCGCCACCATCCCGCCGTCACGCACGGTGGCGCCCGTTCCGCATCCCATCCGTGCCTTCCCTCCAACGAGCCGCATGACCGACGCCGCGCCGCGCCAGCCCCTGCTCCGTCCGAGCATCCTCGATGCCCTGTTCGCGCCCGCGCGCGGGCTGCCGGGCATCGGCCCCAAGATGGCGCCGATGATCGAGCGGCTGCTCGGCACGCCCGAGCAGCCGGCCCGCATCGTCGACCTCCTGTTCCACCTGCCGCAGGGCGGCGTCGCCCGTCGCCTGATGGGCTCCATCGCGGAGGCGCCCCCCGGCGAGCCGGTGACCCTCGGCGTCACCGTGACGGGCTACCGGGCGCCCCAGCCCGGGGCCGGCCGGCGGCCGTTCCGGGTGCTGGTCGAGGACGCCACCGGCGACATCACCCTGGTGTTCTTCGGCATGCCCCAGGCCCGGGTCGAGAAGATGCTGCCGCTCGGGAGCCACCGCTACATCACCGGGCGCATCGATCTCTGGGACGGGCACCGCCAGATGGTCCATCCCGCCCGCATCGTCGACGAGGCAGGGCTGGCCGCTCTCCCCGTGGTCGAGCCGATCTACGGCGCCACCGAGGGGCTGACCTCGCGGGCGATCTCGAAGCTCGCCCATGCCGCCCTGGAGCGCCTGCCGGTGCTGCCCGAGTGGCAGGACCCGGCCTGGATCGCCCGCGAGGGGCTGCCGGCCTTCGCCGACGCCCTGCGGGCCGAGCACCGGCCCGAGAGCGCGCCGCCGCCCGTGCCGGAGGGCATGACCGCGCCGCCGCGCACGCCGGCCCGGCGGCGCCTCGCCTATGACGAGCTTCTCGCCTCGCAGCTGGCGCTGGCCCTGATGCGCGCCCGCAACCGCCGCGCCCCGGGCCGGGCCAATGCGGGGGACGGCACGTTGAGCGGCCGGATCGAGGCCGCCCTGCCCTTCGCGCTCACGGGGGCGCAGAGCCGCGCCGTCGCCGAGATCCGCGCCGATCTCGCCTCCGACCGGCGCATGCTGCGCCTGCTCCAGGGCGATGTCGGCTCCGGCAAGACCGCCGTGGCCTTGCTCGCCATGGCGTCGGCCGTGGAGGTCGGGCGCCAGGCCGCCCTGATGGCCCCCACCGAGATCCTGGCGCGCCAGCATTTCGAGCGCCTGGCGCCTCTCACCGACGGCCTGCGCCTGCGCCTCCTCACCGGGCGCGACAAGGCCTCCGAGCGTCGCGCCACCCTGGCGGCGCTGGCATCCGGCGCGGTCGACATCGTGGTCGGCACCCACGCGCTGTTCCAGGACAGCGTGGTGTTCGCCGATCTCGGCGTGGCGGTGGTGGACGAGCAGCACCGCTTCGGCGTGCACCAGCGCCTGGCGCTGGGGGCCAAGGGCGCCGCCGTCGACATCCTGGTGATGACCGCGACCCCGATTCCCCGCACCCTGGCGCTGACCTGCTTCGGCGACATGGACGTCTCGGTGCTCGACGAGAAGCCCGCCGGACGCCAGCCGATCGCCACCCGCCTCGTCTCCACCGACCGCCTCGACGAGGTGGTGGCGGGGTTGGGCCGGGCCGTGGCCGCCGGCGACCGGGTCTACTGGATCTGCCCCCTGGTGGCGGAATCCGAGTTCGTCGATCTGGCCGCCGCCGAGGAGCGCTTCGCGGATCTGAGCCACAGCTTCGGCGACGCGGTCGGCCTCATCCACGGCAAGATGCCGGGGCCCGACAAGGACGCCGCCATGGAGCGCTTCCAGCGGGGCGAGACCAGGATCCTGGTCTCCACCACGGTGGTGGAGGTCGGCGTCGACGTGCCGGAAGCGACCATCATGGTCATCGAGCATGCGGAGCGCTTCGGGCTGGCCCAGCTCCACCAGCTGCGCGGCCGGGTCGGGCGGGGTACGCGCGCCTCCACCTGCCTGCTGCTCTATCGCGGTCCCCTCGGGCAGGTCTCGCGGGCGCGCCTGGAGATGATGCGCGAGACCGAGGACGGCTTCCGCATCGCGGAAGAAGACCTGCGCCTGCGCGGCGAGGGCGAGGTGCTGGGCACCCGGCAATCGGGCCTCGCGGCCTTCCGCCTCGCCAGCCTGGAGACCGACGCCGAATTGCTGCAGGTGGCCCGCGACGATGCGCAACTCGTGGTCCAGCGCGATCCCGGCCTGAAGAGCGCGCGCGGCCAGGCCCTGCGGGTGCTGCTCTACCTGTTCGAGCGCGACGCCGCGATCCGGCTGCTGGGCGCCGGATAGGGCACGGACCGGTTTTCGACGATCGGTTTTCAAGGATCGGTTTTCAAGGATCAGAGTCCTGCGCCGGCTGATGAACCTGGCGTCAACCTTCCCGTGCGCAGCCTTCCGCCTGCAACCTTCCGCCTGCAACCAGGGGAGCGGGGTCGATGCCGAGCCAGGGCCAGGGCGAACCCCGGGGATCGCGACGCGACGCCGCGCGGCCGATGCCCCTGATCGATCGCTGGCACGCCGCCCGCCGCGCCGGCGAGGCGATCCCCACCTACGAGTCCGTGGTGCTCGGCACGCTCGGGCGCCATGCCGACCACGCCGCCCTGATCGCCACGCAGGACGGCCGGCCGACCCGGATCCTCTGGAGCGGCAGCCATTTCGCCATCTGGCTCGGGCGCAGCGAGCGGGTTCCCGGCGAGGTCCGCTGCGCCGTGTCGGATCTCGGCGAGGACGTGCGCCAGCCTCTCGACGAGGTCGTCGCCCGGGCCCTCGACCAGAACGGTCCCGCCCGGACACGCTGCGACCGCGTGCAGGACGGCATCGTCACCGGCATCACGTTCCTGGCCCTGCCCCTGTCCTGGGGCGGGGAGCAGCCCCTGGTCCTGGTCAGCCTGTCGGGTCCGCCCTCGCGCTACGACCTCGTGAAGGCGATCTTCGGCGCCACCGACCAGGGCATGCTGGCCCTGAGCACGGTCCGCGGCCCCGACGGGCGGCTGAACGATTTCAAGATCGTTGCGGCCAACGAGGGAGCCGCCCGCATGCTCGGCCGGACCATCCCGGAGCTGCAGTGGCGGCGCCTCACCGATATCGTCCCGGGCCTTGTCGAGACCCGGGCCCTGCGGCGCCTGTTCCGCATCATCGAGGCGGAACGCCGTGCGGTGTTCGAACTCAGCGTTCCGGTGCCGGACGGGGCCGTCCTCCACCTGAAGATCGAGGCCGGCTGCATCGGCGATCTCCTCGCCCTGACCTTCGTCGATGTGGGCGACCTGAAGGCCCGCGAGGCGTCCGCGCGCCTCCTGTTCGAGAACAACCCGCTGCCGATGTGGCTGGTCGACCGCGACAATCATCGCTTTCTCGCGGTCAACGATGCGGCCCTGGTCCATTACGGCTACGCCCGGGATCGCTTCCTCGCCCTGACCCAGGGCGACCTCGAGCCCGCAACCCGGGCGATGACGGATCCGGGCCTGCCCCGGGTCCATCGGCGGGCCGACGGCACCCGGATCGAGGTCAACCTGTTCGAGCGCCGCCTCGAGTTCCATGGGCGCGCGGCGGTGCTGGCCGCCGTGGTGGACGTGACCGAGCGGCGCCGGGCCGAGGCCCGCATCGCCCACATGGCGCATCACGACGCCCTGACCGATCTGCCCAACCGCGTGCGGCTGCGCGATCGCCTCGCGGAGGTGATCGCGCAGCCGCGCTGGAGCGGCGTCGGGGCCTGGCTGCTCTGCCTCGACCTCGACCATTTCAAATCCGTCAACGACACCCTCGGGCATTCCGCCGGCGACACGCTGCTGTGCGGCGTCGCCGAACGGTTGCTGGAGGGTGTCGGGCAAGAATCCGGGCAAGAATCCGGGCAAGAAGGCAGCCGAGAAGAGGGCCGAGAAGCCGGGCCGGCGGTCGGACGGGAGGTGGTCGTCGCGCGCATGGGCGGCGACGAGTTCGCGATCCTGATGGTGGACGACCCGGCCTCCGCGCCGATCCCGGTCGAGCGCGTGCGGACCCTCGCCGCCCGGCTGATCCGAAGCCTCGGCCGGCCCTTCCCGATCCAGGGGCAGGCGGTCCGGATCGGCGTCAGCATCGGGCTCGCCCGCCTGCCCCGGGACGGGACCGATCCCGACCGTCTCCTGCGCAATGCCGATCTCGCCCTGTACCAGGCCAAGGCCGCGGGCCGGAACACCCACCGGGTCTTCGAACCCGCGATGGAGGCGGGGCTTCAACGGCGGCGCGCCCTGGAGCAGGACCTGCGCACCGCCTTCGCGGCGGGCGCCCTGGAGGTCCATTACCAGCCGATCCTGGGGGCCGGGTCCGGGCAGCTCACCGGCTTCGAGGCCCTGCTGCGCTGGCGCCATCCCGAACGCGGCTTCGTCCCGCCCGCCGAGTTCGTGCCGCTGGCCGAGGAGACGGGCCTGATCGGGCCGATCGGAGACTGGGTCCTGGGCCGGGCCTGTGCCGAGGCGGCGGGCTGGCCCGGGCACCTCCGGGTCGCCGTCAACCTCTCGCCGCTCCAGTTCCGGGACCGCCGCCTCGCCCAGGGCGTGGGCCGGATCCTGGCCGAGGCCGGACTGGCGCCCGAACGGCTCGAACTCGAGATCACCGAGACCGTCCTGCTCGCGGAGAACGCGGCCAACCTCGCCACCCTGCACCGCCTGCGCGCCCTCGGCGTCCGGATCGCCCTCGATGATTTCGGCACCGGCTATGCCTCCTTGAGCTACCTGCGCGCCTTTCCGTTCGACCGGATCAAGATCGACCGCACCTTCGTGAGCGAGATGGAATCCAACCCGCACGCGGCGGCCATCGTCCGGGCGGTCATCGGCCTCGGGGCGAGCCTCGGCATCGCCACCACCGCCGAGGGCATCGAGACGGACGCGCAGTTCGCCCGCCTGCGCGCGGCCGCCTGCGACGAGGTCCAGGGCTACCTGTTCGGGCACCCCGCGCCGGCGGCGGAGGCCCGGCGGCGATGTCTGGCAGCTCCGCTCCCGCCGGCCTGACCGGAATCGATCCGCGTCCCGGCGAGGCGCCGGATCAGACCTCTTCGCGGCGGGACGCCGGGCCGGCGGGTTCCCCCTGGGCCGCCCGCAGGGTGGAGGCCAGGGCCTGGAACCTGGTGTGGGACTCCTTTGCGTGGGCGTCCCGGGCATGGCCTTCCCGGGCATGGCCTTCCCGAGCATGGGTGTCTCGGGCGTGCGGATCCTCGGGCTGGATCACGCCGGCCGACATCACCAGCTTGGCCGCGTCGTCGACGCTCATGGCCACTTCGACGATCTCGCTGCGCGGCAGGTAGAAGAAGAACCCGGTGGTCGGGTTGGGCGCGCAGGGCAGGAACACCCCGACATGGTCGCCCCCCGGGGCCAGGGCGTTCTGCACGTCCGGGGCGGCGGGCGCCGAGAGGAACACCACCGACCAGGTGCCCTTCACGGGGAATTCCACCAGGCCGACGGTGCGGAACGAGGTGCCGTTGGCCGAGAACAGGGTCTCGAAGATCTGGCGCAGGCCCTTGTAGAGCCCCGAGATGACGGGGGTGCGGGCGAGCAGCACCTCGCCGAACTCGACCACGCTGCGCCCGACGAGGTTGGCGGTGAGGAAGCCCAGCAGCGTCACCGCCACGAAGGCGATGAGGAGGCCGAGTCCCGGAATCGAGAACGGCAGGTAATGGTCGGGCAGGTAGCTCGCCGGCACCAGGGGCTTCACCCAGCCGTCGATGAGGCTGATGAACCACCAGGTCAGGTAGATCGTGATGGCGAGCGGCCCCGACACGATGATGCCGGTGAGGAAGTAGGTCCGCAGGCGGCCGCGCGCGCTCACCCGCGGGCGGCCGCCGGATTCGGGCTCTGGGGGGGGAAGCGGGGGGGACAGGGTGGGCGCCACGGATGCACTTTCGGCCGGCGGGACGGCGTCTCGGAATGCCCCGGCGGCGCCGCGCGCGGCGCGGCCGGGTTTCCGGGCAAGCTTGGCCCCCGCACCAAGAGGTAGCCGGTGCGGTGCCTCGGCTCAAGGCCGCGTTGCGGCGGCGCCCCCCTTGCGCCGATCCCCCTTGCGCCTATGGAGGACCGCATGACCGAGAAGCTGACGATCCGCGCCCTGTGCGACCTGGGCCTCATCCCCGAGACCGAGGTCAAGGCGGCCATCGAGGCCTTCATGGCCGACCCGATGGCGCCGCCCTTCGTGTTCGCGGCCGGCTACCGGCTGAACCTGGCCAAGGCCATCCGCCGCCATCCCGGCGCCAACGACTTCATCCACCGCAGCGGCGCCGGGCCGCAGCTCCGGCGTCCCTTCGTCGAGGCCGCGATCTGGGAGGCGCGGCCCGACCGGGGCTGAAGCCGACGCACCGGGTCCGGTTGCCCGCCCGGCCGAGGTCACCGCCCGGCCGGCGGGGCGAGCCGCCCAGAACGGCGGATTCATCCACCCGGAATGGCGGATTCATCCGCCCGGAATGGTGGATTCATCCACCCAAGATGGTGGCGAGCACCTGCCGGGCGCGCTCCAGGTCGGCGCGGGCCTCGGCCTCCGCGGCCTCCGCCTGGGCCAGGCGATGGACGGCGTGCATCAGGGGCGAGCCGCGGGTCAGGCCCTTGAGCGCCTCCACCGCCGCGGGATCGACCGAGGCGAGGTGGGCGACATCGCCCAGGAGCAGGGCGAGGCGGTGCTCGCAATGCTGGTCCGCGACTCCCTCCGGGCAGGTGCAGGTGAAGCGCACGCCGCGTGGCGTCTTCGTCGCCTCCATCCGGTAGACGCCCTCGCCATCGGAGCGTGACACGGAGAAGATCAGCGCGGTCATCGAGGCTCCTATGGTCATGCTTGCTTGGGATGATGCCGGTTCGACGGGGTCTCTGCTGCGGCGCGAGGGCAACGTCTTCGGCGGGCAACTCTAGCCGACCATCGAATGCGACGCACCCACTCGCAAAGACCCACTCGCAAAGACCCACTTGCAGACGCGACCCGCCGGAACCACATCGGAACGGTCGGAACAAATCATGAACGCGATGGGGGCTCCGCATCGCGACGGGCGGACTGGATGAGAACGGCGGACAAGCAGATCGCGGACATTCTGGTCCGCTACGGGGAACCCTTCGGCGGCAATGTCTGGCGCGTGAAGGGCACGGCGGTGATCTATCACCGGACCCTGGAGCGGATCGCGGCCCAGGCCGGCATCACCTTCGACCCGCCGACCCTGGTGCGGGCCGAGCGCGACGAGGCCGTCATCCTGGTGACGGGCAGGATGGCGGGGACCAAAACCGGGACGAAGGCCGGGACCGAGCGGGTCGAGTGGTCGATCGGCGAGGCCCTGGTCAACGTGAACTACCGGGTGTCCGGCCGCCAGGCCGGCTACGTCTACGCCATGGCGGAGAAGCGGGCCAAGGACCGGGTGATCCTCAAGCTCCTGGAACTGCACGGGCTGGTCTATTCCGAGGAGGAGGCCGACGAGTTCCGGCAGGGCCACCCGGCCGCGATCGAGGCCGTCGACGACGCCTTCGCGGATCCCGATCCGTTCGACGCGGTGACGGAGGCCGAGGCCGACCTGAAGCGCCGCATCGACGCGCAGGACAGCATCGACGCGGTGACCGACCTGATGCTCGATGCCGAAACCCAGCAGGTGCTCGCCGGAATGCCGCCGGGCACCCGCGACGAAGTCCGCGACTACGCCCGCGCCCGCCTCGTCGCCTTGGGCTGGCCGCCGAAGAAACCCAGCCGCCGCGCGGCCTGATTCAACAGAAACAGCCGCCGCGCGGCCTGAGCCTGACGCAGGACTTGTTGCGTGAACAGGATGATCCGCCCGGGCGAGATCGAACCGCATCCGGGCCACGACACCCTCGCGGGCACGATCGAGCGCGTCACCTTCCACAACGCCGAGACCGGCTTCTGCGTGCTCAAGGTGCACGTGGCGGGCCGGCGCGACCTCGTGCCCCTGGTCGGCCACGCCCCGGCGATCGCGGCGGGCGAGTGGATCGCCGCCGCGGGCCAATGGACCAGCAACCGCCAGCACGGGCTGCAGTTCCGGGCCGAGACCCTGCGGGTGACGCCGCCGACGGGCCGCGACGGCATCGCCCGCTATCTCGCCTCGGGCCAGATGCGCGGCATCGGACCGGCCATGGCCGAGCGCATCGTGGCGCTGTTCGGCGCGGACACCTTCGCGGTCATCGAGGCGGAGCCCGGCCGCCTGACCGAGGTGGCGGGGATCGGCCCCAAGCGCGCCGCCCGCATCCTGCGCGGCTGGGCCGAGCAGAAGCAGGTGCGGGAGATCATGGTGTTCCTGCACGCGCACGGGGTCGGCACCGCCCGGGCGGTGCGTATCTTCCGCACTTACGGGCGCGACGCGATTCCCGTCATGACGCAGGACCCCTATCGCCTCGCCCGCGACATCCGCGGCATCGGCTTCCGCACCGCCGATGCCATCGCGATGCGGCTCGGGATGGCGCCGGAGGCGCCGCAGCGCCTGCGTGCCGGGATCACCTTCGCGCTCCAGACCGCCACCGACGCGGGCCACTGCGCCCTGCCGACCGAGCGCCTCGTGGCGCTCGCCCAGAGCCTGCTCGCGGTCGAGCCCGATCTGATCCGCCTCGCCATCGCGCTGGAACTGCGCGGCGCCGACGTGGTGGCGGACACCATCGAGACCGGGCCTTCCGGCTCCGAAACCTGCCTGTTCCTCAAGGGCCTGCACGGGGCCGAGCGGGCCATCGCCGAGCGCCTGATCGCGCGCCGCGACGGCCCCCCGCCCTGGCCCGCCATCGACGCTGCCCGGGCGATCCCCTGGGTCGAGGCGCGCACGGGCCGGACCCTGTCGCCGTCGCAGGGGGCCGCCATCGGGACGATGCTCGCCGCCCGGCTCTGCGTCCTCACCGGCGGGCCCGGCGTCGGCAAGACCAGCACGCTCGACGCGCTCCTGCGCATCCTCGGCGCCAAGGGCGTGCGGGTGCTGCTGGCCGCCCCCACCGGCCGGGCGGCCAAGCGCATGACCGAGCAGACCGGGCTGGCGGCCAGGACCCTGCACCGCCTCCTGGAGATCGACCCGGCGGGCGGCGGCTTCACCCGCGACGCCGACCGCCCGCTCGACTGCGACCTCCTCGTCGTCGACGAGGCCTCGATGATCGACGTGCCGCTGATGAACGCGCTCCTCAAGGCGATGCCGGAGCGGGCGGCCCTGCTCCTCGTCGGCGACGTCGACCAATTGCCCTCGGTCGGGCCGGGCCAGGTGCTGGCCGACCTCATCGCCTCGGCGCGCGTTCCCGTGGCCCGCCTCACCGAGGTGTTCCGCCAGGCCGCGGCGAGCCGGATCGTCGTCAACGCCCATCGCATCAACCGCGGGCTGATGCCGGAGGCGCTGCCTCCGGTGCCGGAGGCGTTACCCCCGGTCCCGGAGGCCGGGCCTCCGGGGTCGGAGACCACCGCTCCGGCATCTCCGGATGCGGCGGATTTCTACTGGATCGCGGTCGACGATCCCGAGATCGGGCTTGCCCGGCTGGTCGACGTGGTCACGACGCGCATCCCCGCCCGCTTCGGCCTCGACCCGATCCGCGACGTGCAGGTGCTGACGCCGATGCTGCGCGGGGTGCTCGGCAGCCGCAACCTCAACCACGAACTCCAGCGGGTGCTGAACCCGCCGGGGGCCGAGGCGGTGGAGCGCTTCGGCTGGCGCTTTGCCCCCGGCGACCGGGTGATGGAGACGCGGAACGACTACGACCGCGACGTGTTCAACGGCGATCTCGGCTGCGTCACCCGCATCGATACCGAGGATCAGGCGGTGATCGTGTCGTTCGACGGGCGCGCGGTCGCCTATCCGTACGGCGAACTCGACACCCTGGTGCCGGCCTTCGCCACCACCATCCACAAGAGCCAGGGCTCCGAATATCCGGCGGTGGTGATCCCGATCGTGACCCAGCACGCCGCCATGCTGGCGCGCAACCTCCTGTACACGGCGGTGACGCGGGGGCGGCAACTGGTGGTGCTGATCGGCCAGCCCCGGGCGATCCGGATGGCTCTGTCCGGCGTGCGGCAGGCGCGGCGCTGGACCAAGCTCGGCCAATGGCTGCGCGAGCGCGGCTAGGAGGGGGCTTTCTCAGGGCGGCGGCCAGCAACGGGTTCGCACCCGTGGCCACCGGCCAAGTTTGAGCACCGGGCCGCGTCAGAACGCGCAGGGCCGGAATCTTGATGAGAACAAAAGAAGAACTTATATCGACGGAACGCCGCTGCAGACCCGTCTTGTCGACAGGACCCGTCCTTCGCGAGGCCCCGCCTCCGAAGATTGTCGGTCCTCTTGGGAGACGCGTCGCGACTCAAACCGAGGAGAGGCCCGGACATGGCTGTCCCGCGTCAGTCCCAATCCCCGTACCGCTTTCACTGCACCGACGGCCACATGGCCATCATCGACCCGACGGGGCTCGCCATCGCCGACCGGACCCAGGTCCGTTTCCACGCCGTGGAGGTGGCGCTGCACGCCATGGAGCGGGTCGGGGCGGCGCTCGACTGGTCGGACTGGATCGTCGACGTCCACGACGGGCAGGGACGCCGCGTCCTCGTTCTCCCGTTTCGCGAGATTCTCCCTATCCGCGAGATTCTTCCCGTCCGCGAGATTCTCCCGGCCGGTGAGGTTCGCCCCGTCGGCAAAGCCGCGCGGGTGTCGCGGGCGGCCTGACCCCGGCGCGGGGCACGGGCCGGCGCTGCGACGGCCAGCGTGATGCAAGGCAAAATCCATGAAATGCAAAAGGTCATGAAAGGCAAAAGGGTATGAAAACCACGCCGAAGCGGGCCGCCTACACGATCGAGACCCTGTCCTACAGCAGCACCCGCCTGGTCCGGCTCGGCGGCCGGAAGGTGGCGATCCTGTTCCCGCCCCTGGCGGCGGGCGGCCCCTACCAGCTCTATCCCCATCCGGACACCTTCCGGAGCCTGACCTTCGCGGGCCTGCCCCAGCCCCTGCGCCCGGAATTCATGGCCTTCGACTCCCTCGAGGCGGTGGAGGCGTTCCTGGGCATCCGCTCCGCCGCACCGGCCCGGGACGCCCTCCCGCTGGCAGCCTGAGGCCGGTCGGATCAGGCGCCGGGTCCGGCGCCTTCGATCAGCCGGGCATACTCGGCCTCGGCGGTGCCGTAGCTTCCGCCCGCCAGATCCAGCAGGGCCGAGCGGTCCAGGATGGTGATCCGTCCGCGCCGCGCCCGGATGATATGCTGGCTTTCCAGGACCTGCACGGCGAGCGTCGCCCCGGTGCGCTGCACCCCGAGCATCAGGGCCAGGAACTCGTGCGTGATGGCGATCTCGTCGCCATCGACCCGGTCGTGGCACATCAGCAGCCAGCCCGCGAGGCGCACCTCCATGGTGTAGGTGGCGTTGGCATGCGCGGCCTTGCCCAGGTGGATGATCTGGACCTGGACGTAGCGCAGCAGCAGGGTCCGGAGAGAGGCGCTTTGCGCCACGGCCCGGTTGAGCAAGGCGGCGTCGATGGCGAGCAGCTGCCCGGCCTTCTGCACGAAGGCGTGGTTCGGCGTCCGGTCGCTGTCGAGCAGGATGGGGGTCGCCCCGACCAGCCCCTCGCGCCCGATGATCCCGATCTCGACCCGGCCCGCCGCCGATCCGGTCACCACCGAGACGAACCCGTCCTCGGGAAAGTACAGCTGCCGGACGGGCTGGTGCGGCAGGATCAGGGACTGGCGCAGGGGGGCGGCCATCGGCTCCAGGTGCGGCTGCAGACGCGCGAAGTCGTCCGGCGCCATGGCGCGGAGCAGGCGGTTGCGCAGATCGCCCTGCCGGGGCACCGGGCCGGTCTGCTCGGTCCTGTTCAGGGGAGCCTTGGCCGGAGGAGCGTTGGCCGGAGGAGCGTTGGCCGGAGGAGCGTTGGCCAGAGGAGCATTGGAAGGAGGGGGTTTGGGCTGGACAGTGTCGGGCATGGCGCTCCCTCACGACGGCAAGAGCGCGCTCTGTCTCCCAATCGCTTGCGGCCGAACCGGAGCAAGCAACCATTTGATAGTGGTCATCCCGACGTAAAAATCAAGTATTTCCAGAAATCACGATGCGCATCTGCTGAAAAAACCGACTTTTCGCGTATCGAAATACGAGTGCGTGTCGAAGACGAGGGCGGTTGTGGAATGGCCTCCTGGGCATGGTGCCGGTCGCGAAACCCGTTCGACGCTGCGGGCTGTGCGGTTTCGGCGACACCGCGACGCTTTCACGAGGCGTCGGGATGAGAGGCGGCGATGGCCCGTGGCGTCGTCCGTAGTTCCAACCTGGAATAAGTAAAAAACATAGTCCTTGCATCGTAATTATGAATCCTGCCAAGACGATTTTGGGTCACGGACAGTAAGTCAATTCACGTCTGCGACACCGCTCTCGTGCTCACCCGGAATGGTCTTTGGCTGTGAACCGCTTTGTGCTGAATGATAACGCCCGTCCGATCGCCAAGGTAGCCCAGCGTTGCCTTCTGGCGACGCTGATGTCCGGCGTTGCCGCGATCGGGTTCGGTATTCGCGAGTCTCATGCGCAGAGCGCCACCGATGCGGTCACCCTCGACACGCTCTCGGTGGAGGGCGTCGGCCTCGGGCGGAACGCGTCGGGCAGCCAGCCGGGCGGGGCGGTCGGGCCGGTGCGGGGCTACGTCGCCACCCAGAGCCGCGTCGGCACCAAGACCGACACGCCGATCCTGGAGACCGCGCAGTCGATCTCGGTGGTCGGTCGCCAGCAGATCGAGGATCAGAACGCCATCACGATCAACCAGGCGCTGCGCTACTCGCCGAGCGTCACCACCGAGCAGCGCGGCGGCTCCGGGGCCAGCCGCCTGGAACAGTTCTTCATCCGGGGCTTTACGGCGCCGCTGTTCCTCGACGGCCTCGCCCTGCCGGGCAGCCGCGACGCCTCGGCCAGCATCGACCCCTACCGGCTCGAGCGCATCGACATCATCAAGGGGCCGGCCTCGGTGCTCTACGGGCAATCGGGACCGGGCGGCATCGTCAACCTCGTGTCGAAGGTTCCGCAATTCGTCCGCCACGGCGAGATCTTCGTCCAGGGCGGCGGTTTCAACGAGGTCCGGGGCGGTTTCGACATCGGCGGCCCCCTCCCCGCCGAGGCCGGCCCGCTCGCCGACCAGTTCGCCTACCGGGTCATCGGCCTCGGCTGGACGGGCGACGGCCCGGCGGTGACCACCCGGGTCGAGCGCGTGCTCATCAACCCGAGCGTCACCTGGCGGCCCTCCACCGACACCTCGCTGACCATCATCGGCAATTACGAGCGCGATCCGTTCTCGGGCTTCTACGGCGGCTTCCCGGCCGTGGGCACGGTGTTCCCGCGCAACTTCGGCAACGGCTTCACCGGCCGCCTGCCGGTGGACTTCTACGACGGCGACCGCAACTTCGAGCGTTCGGACCGGACCCAGGCCTCGATCAGCTACATCTTCGACCACAATGTCAACGAGGCCCTGCACTTCCACTCGGCGGGGCGCTACCTGCGCACCGAGGGCGATTACCGCAGCGTCTACGGCGCCTTCAACGACACCACGGGACCCTTCGCCAGCGGCCCGCTCATCGACCGCTCGCGCATCGCCACCCGGGTCGGCATCGACGCCTACACCCTCGACAACAACCTCGTGGGCAAGTTCGATACCGGCATCTTCGCCCATACCGCCCTGGTCGGCGTCGATTACCGGAGCTTCGAGACCCGGACGCTGTCGTCGGCCTTTCCGGCCGCCCCCAGCCTGAACGTCCTGTTTCCGAACTACGCCATGAACATCCCGACGCCGCCCTTCACCACGGATTCGCGGATCACCTCGGAGCAGACCGGCGTCTATTTCCAGGACCAGGTGAAATTCGACCGCCTCGTCCTCACCCTCGGCGGCCGCTACGACTGGGCCCGCAATTCCGGCCCGACCCGGAGCCTCGCCACCAACGTCGTGACCAACCAGGACGTGCCGTCCGAGGCCTTCACCGGCCGGGCGAGCCTGCTCTACCTCTTCGACAACGGCTTCGCGCCCTACGTTTCCTACAGCGAGGCCTTCGAGCCGATCACGGCCGGACGGATCTTCGACGCGAATTTCGGTTCGATCGGCCGCATCCCGGACCCGATCACCAGCGACCAGTTCGAGGCCGGCATCAAGTACCAGCCGCCCGGCACCGACATCCTGCTCACCGCCGCCGCCTTCGACATCCGCCGCTCGAACGCGACCAACCCCGATCCGGTCAACCGGAACTTCGTGGTGCAGACCGGCGCGGTCGGCGTGCAGGGCATGGAGTTCGAGGCGCGGGTCAATCTCGCCGAGGGCCTGAACGTCATCGGCGGCTTCTCGTTCATCGACGCCCGCGTCGTGACCGACCTCACCACCACGCTGAACCAGGTCACCAACCAGCAGGTGGCGCTCCAGGGCCGCGTCCCGGTCCAGATCCCGGACACCACCGTGTCGCTGTTCGCCGATTACCGCTTCACCAGCGGCCCCCTGCTGGGCCTCGGCATCGGCGGCGGCGTGCGCTACCTCGGGTCGTCCTGGGGTGACCCCGCCAACACCTTCAAGGTCCCGGAGAGCGTCCTGGTCGATGCCGTGCTGTCCTACGACCTGAAGAACCTCGACACGACGCTCAACGGCTTCACCCTGCAGGTCAACGCGCAGAATCTCCTCGACGAGCGCTACGTCACGGGCTGCTTCAGTTATTCGAACTGCTATTACGGCCTGCCCCGCACGGTCTACGCCACCCTGCGCTACCGCTGGTAACGCGCAGGCTCAGGGCGGCGCGACAATCCGCAACCGGAGGACCGCATGGGGACGACCTTCCGTCAGGCGATGGCCTGGCTCCACACCTGGTCCGGCCTGATCGTCGGCTGGGTCCTGCTGGCGGTCTTCGTCACCGGCACGGCGAGCTACTACCGGGCCGACATCTCGCGCTGGATGCGCCCCGAATTGGTGCAGGCCGCGCCGCTCTCGCCCGACGCCATGGCGCGGGCGGCCGAACTCGGCGTCGCCCACCTGACGGCCCATGCGGGCGGGGCCCGGACCTGGTTCGTCGGCCTGCCGCAGCCCGACAGCCCGGTCATCGACCTGTTCTGGCGGACGAAGCCCGGCACCCCGCCGGGGCAGGCCCGGCTCGACCCCGCGACGGGCGCGCCGGCCGCGATCCGCGACACGAAGGGCGGCGATTTCCTCTACCGCTTCCACTTCGAGCTGCACATGCCGCCCCTGTGGGGCCGCTGGATCGTCGGCATCTGCGCCATGGTCATGCTCGTCGCGCTGATCTCCGGCATCGTCACCCACCGGCGCATCTTCGCCGATTTCTTCACCCTGCGGCGGGACAAGTCGCCCCAGCGCGGCTGGCTCGACGCCCACAACGTCACCGGCGTGCTGGCGCTGCCGTTCCACCTGATGATCACCTACACGGGCATCGTCACCCTCGCGGTGATGTACATGCCCTGGGGCATCACCACGGCCTACAAGGGCGAGGCCCAGACCTTCTTCGCCGAGAGCGGTCAGATCCCGGCGCCGCGCGCCCCCGCCGGGCAGCCCGGCACGCTCGCGCCCATCGGCCCGATGGTGCGGGACGCGATGGCGCAGGTGTCGGAACCCCTGGAGCGGCTGTCGATCGCCAACCCGCGGGACGCGAATTCCGTGGTGACGGCGATGTTCGAGGAGCCGCACGGGCTCTCGCACGCGCATCCGCAGATCGCCTTCGACGGGGTGACCGGCGCGGTGCGCGAGGTCCGGCAGGGCGGCCTCAAGCCGGCGACCCGGACCTTCACCACCATGGTCGGCCTGCACGAGGCGCATTTCGCCGGGCCGGCCCTGCGCATCCTGTTCTTCGTCTGCGGCCTGATGGGCTCCGCCATGGTGGCGACCGGCCTCGTGCTGTGGTCGGTGGCGCGCCTGCCCAAGGCCGGCGAGCGGGGCTTCCTCGGCTTGCGCCTGGTCCAGGCCCTCAATATCGGCGCCGTCGCCGGGCTGCCGGCGGGAATCGCGGCCTACTTCCTGGCCAACCGCCTGCTGCCCCTCGGCCTGTCGGGGCGGGGCGACTGGGAGATCGGGGCCTTCTTCGCCACCTGGGGCCTCGTCACGCTCGCGGCCCTCGCGGGGTCGGGGCGCAGGGCCTGGGGCGCGGCGCTGGCCGCGACCGCCGGTCTCTATCTCGCGGTGGTGGCCGCCGACCTCGCCCTGGTCGATCACCGCTGGGCCGGGCTCTTTGCCGGGCAGGCGCGGTTCGTGTGGTTCGACGCGACGCTCCTCGCCTTGGCGGGCCTGTTCGCCTTCGCGGCCCGCAAGCTCGCCCGCTATGCCGGGCCGCGGCGGGCGGCCCGGGCCGCCGCGGCCGCGCCAACCCGTGCGGGCCTCGGCGACTTCGCCCCCATCGGCCCGTCCGCCCGCTGAGGCGGGCGCGCAAACGGCTCGGTGCGGGGCAACCAAACCGGCCCGTGCCCGTTTCCAGGGTCCTTCAACGAACCCGAAACGGGACGACCCGCCATGATGTACCGCCTTGCCGCCGCCGCCGGCCTTTTCGCGATGAGCGCCGGCCTCGCGCTGGCCCAGACCCCCGCCACCACCCCTGCCACCGGGACCGCCGCCGGCGGCACCGTCGCCAAGACCGACAAGGACCTGAAGGAATATCAGCTCGCCGCCGTCAGCAAGGTCACCCTCGCCCAGGCGCTGACCACCGCCGAGAAGCAGGGCGAGAAGGGCCGCGCCATCGACGCCGACTTCGAGAAGGCCGATGGCAAGAACCCGAACCACTACAGCATCAAGGTCGTGTACCCCGACGGCAAGCTGGTGGAGTACGGCATCAACGCCGATGACGGCGCTCTCTACAAGACCGAGAACCAGCCGATCGAGCGCTACTTCACCCGCCTGAAGCCGGCCGATTTCCAGAAGGCCACCGTCTCGCTCAAGGACGCCCTGGTCATCGCCGAGAAGAAGGCCGGCGGCGGCAAGGCCTACGAGGCCGAGGTCGAGCGCGAGGGCGCCTCGGTCGAGTACGAGATCAAGGTGGCGCATGCCGACCGCGAGCAGACCGTCAAGGTCGGCCCGGACGGCAAGGTCGTCGACTGATCCCACCCCGGACGGCCGGCCCCCGGGCCGGCCTCCCTCCGTCCCGGCCTCCATGCCGGCGAGACGGCCCCCCTCCCGCCGGGGCTCAGCGGTAGTCGGTCGGCGTGAGCCCGTGCCGGGCGATCTTGTCGTAGAGGGTCTTGCGCGGCGTGCCGAGGGATTCGGCCGCCATCCGGACATCCCCGCCGGCCATGATCAGCTCCTCGCGGATCAGGCTGCGCTCGAAGCGGTCGACCTGATCCGCCAGGGTGCCGGCGGTGACGGCCTCCGGGGCGGAGCGCTCCAGGTCGGCGAGGCCCAGGGCGAAGCGTTCGGCGAAATGCCCGAGTTCGCGCACGTTGCCGGGCCAGTCGTGCCGACGCAGGTGGTCGAGCACCGGGCCGGTGATCGCCGGGACCTCGCGGCCGAACCGGGTGGCGGCCCGCCGCAGGAATTCCTGGAACAGCAGGATCACGTCCTCGCGCCGGTTCCGTAAGGGCGGGATCGCGATCGTGATCACGTTGAGCCGGTGGTAGAGGTCGTCGCGGAACGTCCCCTGCGCCGCCGCCTGTCCGAGATCGACCTTGGTGGCGGCGACCACGCGCATGTCGACGGCCAGGGTGTCGTTGCCGCCCAGCGGTTCGACCTTGCGTTCCTGCAGCACGCGCAGCATCTTCACCTGCAGGTTGAGCGGCATGCTCTCGATCTCGTCGAGGAAGAGCGTGCCGCCCTGGGCGTGCTCGATCCGGCCGACCCGGCGCTTCAGGGCGCCCGTGAAGGCCCCGGCTTCGTGGCCGAACAATTCGCTCTCGGCGACGCTGTCGGGCAGGGCGCCGCAATTCATCGCCACGAAGTTGCGCTTGGCCCGCCGGCCCCAGCGGTGCAGGGCGCTGGCCACCACCTCCTTGCCGGCCCCGGTCTCGCCGAACACCAGCACGTCGACATCGGCATGGGCCACCTCGCGCACCAGCTGACGCAGGCGCACCATCTCGGGCGAGACTCCGAGGAAGGCCGGGTCCTCCTCCAGGGCGGCATCGAGGCGCGCCCGCAACTGGCGGTTCTCCAGCACGAGGCGGCGGCGCTCCAGGGCGCGCCGGGCCGAGGCCAGCAGCGCCTCGGCCGGGTAGGGCTTGGCCAGGAAATCGTAGGCGCCGTCGCGCATGGCCGCGACCGCCATGCGGATGTCGCCGTGCCCGGTAATCAGGATCACGGGCAGTTCCGGGTCGATCGTCCGCAGGCGCGCGAACAGGGCATTGCCGTCGAGGTCGGGCAGGCGCACGTCGGTGATGACGAGGCCGGGCGGATCGGCCAGGATCGCCGTCAGGGCCGGCCCGGCCGCCCCGAAGGTCTCGACCCGGAAGCCGTCGAGCTCCAGGCTCTGCCGGTTGGCGCGGCAGACCTCCGCCTCGTCGTCGATGAAGACGACCCGCTCGGCCGAACCCGGCCCATCCGCTGTCTCGCTCACGTGGTCGCCTCCGCCGGTCCCGCCGCCCGGCCGGCCTTTTGTCCCAGGCTCTCTTGCTGTTCCAGAATCGTCTGCCGATCCAGGCCCTCTTCGGGGTCCCGGACCTTGGCCAGGACCTTGGCCAGCACCATGCGGAAGATCGTGCCCCCCGCGGGATCGTCGAGGACCGTCAGGCTGCCGCCGCAATCCTCGACGATTCCGCGGGCGATGGCGAGCCCCAGCCCGAGCCCGTCCGACTTGGTGGTGAAGAAGGCGTCGAAGACCTGCGCCCGGACGGCCTCGGGCATGCCCGGGCCGTTGTCCCGGACCTCGACGCGGACGCGGTCCGGGGCCTCGGCCGAGGCGTGCAGATCGACGCGCAGATCGACGCGCGGGCCTGCCGGGCTGCCGTGTCCGGGGGGCTGGCCCGCCACCGCGTCGAGGGCGTTCTGCAGCAGGTTCACGACCACCTGCTCGAGGCGCGGCCCGTCGCCCAGGACCCGCAGGCCGGCCGGCCCCGTCTGCACCGTGAGCGGGATGCCGGCCGCCGCCGCCCGGGCCGCCACCAGCTCCAGGCCGTTGTGCAGGATCTCGGCCAGCACCACCGGCTCGCGCCTGCCGGAGGAGCGCCGGGCGAAGCCCTTGAGCTGGCGGGTGAGGCCGCCGATGCGGTCGGTGAGCCGCCCGATGGCGAAGGCGTTCTCCTCCGCCTCGTCGGTCCGGCCGCGCCGGACCAGGATGGCGGCGTTGTCGGCGTAGGAGCGGATGGCCGCGAGCGGCTGGTTGATCTCGTGGGCCATGCTGGCGGCGAACTGGCCCAGGGCCGCCAGGCGCCCGGCCTGGGCGAGTTCGCGGCCCAGGCGCTCGCGCTCGGCCTCCGCCCGCCGGCGCTCCTCCATCTCGAGCCGCAGCATCCGGTTGGCGTCGGTCAATTCCCGGGTCCGCTCGCCGACGCGAGCCTCGAGGATGTCCCGCTGCGCCGAGGCCTGGGCGAGGCGCTCCCGGTTGCGCCGGCCGCGGCCCGCCAGGGCGCTGAGGCCGAGGCAGGCGAAGCCGGTGACCAGGGCGGCGATGATCCAGGCCTGGGCCCGCTCGCGCTCCACCGCGTGGCCGAGGGGCGTCAAGGTGAAGAGGCGCCAGCCCGTGCCGGGGATCGGCGCGTCGAGGAGGAGCGCGGCCCGCGCCGGCTGCCCGCCCTGCCCCACCCGCACCAGGTCGGTGGTGCCCGCGATGGGGTAGAGCGGCATGGCCGGAAGGGGGCTGTCGCCGAACTCCCGGGCCTCGCGGATGCGGCTGCGCTCGGTCTCGTCGATCTGCCGCAGGGTGGCGAGGTGCCAGGCCGGGTCGCTCGCCACCAGGACGATGCCGCGCCCATCGGCGACGAACACCCCGTCGCCGGCCCGGCGCCAGGCGGCCTCGACCGCCGCGAACTCGATCTTGACCACCACGACGCCGCCGGCCGTCCCGATCCGGCGCGAGAGGTAGAGGCCGGCGCGGCCGCTCACGGTACCGAGGGCGAATTGCGAGCCGACCCCGTCCTGCATGGCCTGCCGGAAATAGGGCCGGAACGCGTAGTCCCGGCCGAGGAAGCTGCCGGAGGTGCCCGCATTGCTGGCCGCCACCGTGATGCCGTCGGGCCGGATCACGTAGATCACCGCCGAGCCGGTGGCCTCGGCCACCTGGGCCAGCCGCCGGTTCACGCGGTCGAGGAGTGGGCGGGACGACGGGTCTCCCGAGGTCGCGGCGGCCGCGGCGGCGATCTCCGGGTCGGCCGCGAGGGCGAGAGGCAGCGAGGCCTGCTTCTGCATCTCGGCCCGCAGCGCCCCGACCTGCAGCCCGAGGGCGGCCTGGGCGGTGCGGCGCAGATCTGCCAGGGCCCAGCGCTCGGCGACCCGTCCGGCCGACCAAGCGGCGAGCAGGATGGCCGCAAGGCTCGCCAGCAGGACGAGGCTCCGGCGGCTCGGCACGTGCAGCCGCCCATGCGGTCCGGCCTCGCGCCTCATCGGGTCCGAACCACTGCGAATTTCCGGACAGGATTCCCGGACCGCGTCCGAGTTTCCGCAGACCCGCGCCACGGCATCACGGGCATCGCAGGCAAAAAGCATCTTCGTTTCGAGGACTTAACAAAAAGTTCCGGCCTGCCGGCATCTGGCATGCCGGTTGCCATTCCGAGGCGGTAACGCAGCCCTGCGCTTTCCGCGGGGCTGCCGACCGGGACGCGGACGCCGCCGGATCTCCGGCGGCCGAGGCCCATCGGTTCGAGATCAAGACCAAGACCAAGACCAAGACCAAGAACGGACGGAACCGGGGCGAGCCCCTGGACCCGAACCGACATCCTTCGCGAGACCCACCGGGAGAACGCCCTCATGGCCACCGTACCACTGCCCCTCACCGCGCCCCACGATCCGCCGAAGCCCCGGCCGCTCTACCGGACCCTGTATTTCCAGGTCCTGGTCGCGGTGGCGATCGGCATCGCGCTGGGACACTTCTACCCGCAGGTCGGCGCCGACATGAAGCCGCTCGGCGACGCCTTCATCAAGCTCGTCAAGATGATCATCGCGCCGGTGATCTTCCTCACCGTGGTCTCCGGCATCGCCGGCATGACCAACCTGGAGAAGGTCGGCCGCGTCGGCGGCAAGGCGCTGATCTACTTCATCACCTTCTCCACCCTGGCGCTCATCGTCGGCCTGATCGTGGCGAACCTCGTCCAGCCGGGCGCGGGCATGCACATCGATCCGAAGTCGCTCGATCCGAAGTCGATCGCGATGTACGCCGACAAGGCGAAGACGCAGTCCATCACCGACTTCCTGATGAACATCATCCCGACCACGGCGGTGGGGGCGTTCTCGGGCGGCGAGATCCTCCAGGTGCTGTTCTTCTCGGTGCTGTTCGGCTTCGGCCTCGCCTTCCTGGGCGACCGCGGCAAGCCGGTCCTCGACATCATCAAGGTGCTGTCGGAGGCCATCTTCGGCGTCGTCAACATCATCATGAAGGTCGCACCCATCGGCGCCTTCGGCGCCATGGCCTTCACCATCGGCAAGTACGGCATCGCCTCGCTCGCCAACCTCGCCTACCTGGTCGGCGCCTTCTACCTGACCTCGGCGATCTTCGTGCTCGGCGTGCTCGGCCTCGTCGCCCGCTACAACGGCTTCTCGATCCTCAAGCTCATCCGCTACATCAAGGAAGAGCTGATGCTGGTGCTCGGCACCTCGTCCTCCGAGTCCGCCCTGCCCTCGCTGCTCGAGAAGATGGAGCGCGCCGGCTGCTCGAAGCCCGTCGTCGGCCTCGTGGTCCCGACCGGCTACTCGTTCAATCTCGACGGCACCAACATCTACATGACCATGGCGGCTTTGTTCATCGCGCAGGCTACGGACACGCCCCTCACCTACGGCGAACAGGGCCTCCTGCTCCTCGTGGCGATGCTGTCCTCCAAGGGCGCGGCCGGCGTCACCGGCTCGGGGTTCATCACCCTGGCGGCGACCCTCGCGGTGGTGCCCTCGGTGCCGGTGGTCGGCATGGCGCTGATCCTCGGCGTCGACCGCTTCATGTCCGAGTGCCGCGCGCTCACCAACTTCATCGGCAACGCGGTGGCCTGCATCGTGGTCGCCCGCTGGGAGGGCGAGGTCGACGACGTCAAGCTCGCGGCGGCGCTCGGCGGCAACCCGATGCCGCTCGACTCGGAGCTGCCGGCTCTCCAGCCAGCCGAGTGATTGCGGCCGGCCAAATGATCGCGGCCGGGCGCCAAGCGCTCGAAGGAGCGAGCGCTTGGCCTACGGAAAAAGGGACGCGCGGACCGGTTGGTCGTCGCGTCCCTTTTGATATCGGAACCCCCGAATCGACCGTGATGGGCCTATTCCACCGTGACGGATTTCGCGAGGTTGCGCGGCTGGTCGACGTCTTTGCCCATGAAGACGGCGGTGTGGTAGGCGATGAGCTGGATCGGCACCGCGTAGACGATGGGGGCCACCACCGGATCGAGGTCCGGCATCGTCACGGTGGCCATGGTGTCGAGGCCGGCGGCCGCCGCGCCCTTGGCGTCGCCGATCAGGATGATGCGGCCGCCGCGGGCGGCCACCTCCTGCATGTTCGACACCGTCTTCTCGAAGATCGCGTCGTGGGGCGCGATGACGATCACCGGCACGCTCTCGTCGATGAGGGCGATGGGGCCGTGCTTGAGTTCACCCGCCGCATAACCTTCCGCGTGGATGTAGCTGATTTCCTTGAGCTTCAGGGCACCCTCCAGCGCCATCGGATAGCTGGTGCCGCGCCCCAGGTAGAGCACGTCGCGGGCCTTCGAGACCTCGCGGGCCAGGACCTCGATCGGGCCTTCCAGCTTGGTCGCGTCGGCCATCAGGCCCGGCACCGTGATCAGCGCGTCGACGAGGCGGCGCTCCTCCTCCGGGCTCACGGTGCCGCGCGCCCGGCCAGCATGGATGGCGAGACACAGCAGCACCGTGAGCTGGCACGAGAACGCCTTGGTGGAGGCGACCCCGATCTCGGGGCCGGCCAGGGTCGGCACGGTCGCGGAGGCCTCGCGCGCGATGGTGGAGGTCGGCACGTTGACCACGGCGAGCGTGTGCTGGCCCTGCCCCTTGGCGTAGCGCAGGGAGGCCAGGGTGTCGGCGGTCTCGCCCGATTGCGAGATCACCAGGGTGAGGCCGTCCCGGTCCAGCGGCGGCTCGCGGTAGCGCGCCTCCGAGGCGACGTCGATCTCCACGGGGAGGCGGGCCAGGCTCTCGAACCAGTACTTGGCGACGAGCCCGGCATAATAGGCGGTGCCGCAGGCCGTGATCGAGATCCGCGAGAGTTTGGCGAAGTCGAAGGGCAGGGCCTCGGGCAGGGCCACGCGGCCGTTGGCGAGATCGACGTAATGGGCCAGCGTGCGGCCGACCACCTCGGGCTGCTCGTGGATCTCCTTGGCCATGAAGTGGCGATGGTTGCCCTTCTCCACCCGGTAGGCCTGGGCGACGATGCGCTGACGCTCGCGGGTGACGGGCTGGCCGTCCTGGTCGCGGATCTCGGCCCCGTCCCGGGTCAGGATGGCCCAGTCGCCCTCGTCCAGGTAGGTGATCTCCTGGGTGAAGGGGGCCAGCGCCAGGGCGTCCGAGCCGAGATAGGTCTCGCCCTCGCCGAACCCGATGGCCAGGGGGGCGCCGTGGCGGGCGCCGATGAGAAGGTCGTCGTGGCCGGTGAAGATGAAGCCGAGCGCGAAGGCCCCGTGCAGGCGTGGCAGGCAGGCCGCCACCGCCTCGACCGGACCCAGGCCCCCCTCCAGGGCGTGGCTGACGAGCTGGGCCACCACCTCGGTGTCGGTCTCGCTCTCGAAGCGCACGCCCTCGCCCTGCAGTTCGGCTTTCAGCGCGCGAAAGTTCTCGATGATGCCGTTATGCACGACGGCGACGCGCGTCGTGGCGTGCGGATGCGCGTTGGTCTCGTTGGGACGGCCATGCGTGGCCCAGCGGGTGTGGCCGATGCCGATGCTGCCGCCGAGCGGCGCGTCGCGCAGGCGCATCTCCAGGTTGGCGAGCTTGCCCTCGGCGCGCCGGCGCTCCAGGTGCCCCTGCGTCAGGGTGGCGATGCCGGCCGAATCGTAGCCGCGATATTCGAGCCGGCGCAGGGCTTCCACCAGCTGCCCGGCCACGGCGTCCCGCCCGACGATGCCAACGATTCCGCACATGGGTTGGTGTCTCTCAGGTGTCTCTCGGATGTCCGGCGCGGAGCCCGGACGGGATGGCAGGCGGATGCCCGGCGCGGAGCCCGGACGCGAACGCACGCGTCCCGGCTTGTACCGGATCGGGACAGGCGCGCGCCAGCCGCGTGCCCCACGGCGCGGAAAGCCCGTCCGGAGCCTGCCAAGCCCGGTCTGGAGCCTGCCCCGACAATGCTGAACGAGGGCTTGCAGCCTTGGTCGGCCGGGACGAATCCCACGCTGGCGTCACGGCTGCGATTTCCTGGCCCGCGCCACCTTCTCCGCCTGGAGCGCCGCCCGCTTGCCCGGCGCCCAGCCGGGCAGGGTGCGCTGGCGCCCGCGCGAGACCGCCAGGGCCTCCTCCGGCACGTCCGAGGCGATCACCGAGCCGGCCCCCACGATGGCGCCGGCGCCGACGCTGACCGGCGCCACCAGCGCGGTGTTCGAGCCGATGAAGGCCCCCGCCCCGATCGTGGTGCGATGCTTGTTCACCCCGTCATAGTTGCACGTGATGGTGCCGGCCCCGAGATTGGCCCCCGCCCCCACCTCGGCGTCCCCCACATAGGTCAGGTGGTTGGCCTTGGCGCCGGCGCCCATCCGGGCGTTCTTGATCTCGACGAAGTTGCCGATGCGGGCGCCCGCTTCCAGCACCGCTCCCGGGCGCAGGCGGGCATAGGGGCCGATCTGCACGCCGGCCGCCAGGGTGGCGCCCTCCAGATGCGAGAAGCTGTGCACCACGCACGCATCGCCGACCGTCACGTTGGGCCCGAACACCACGTGAGGTTCCACCAGAACATCACGGCCCAACACCGTGTCGATGCTGAAGAAAACCGTTTCGGGCGCGATCAGGGTCGCCCCCGCGATCTGGGCGGCGCGGCGCAGGCGCCCCTGGATCTCGGCCTCGGCCACCGCGAGCTGGACCCGGTCGTTGACCCCCTGCGCCTCGGCCTCCGCCACCGGCACCACCGCGACCGGCAGGCTGTCCGCCACCGCGAGGGCGACCGCATCGGGCAGGTAGTATTCGCCCGCCGCATTGGCGTTGCCGATGCGGGTCAGGAGAGAGAGCGCATGGGGGCCGGACAGGGCCATCAGGCCGGCATTGCACAGGGTGACGGCGCGCTCGGCCGGGCTCGCATCCTTCTCCTCGCGGATCGCCAGCACGCGGTCCCCGTCGGTCAGCACCCGGCCGTAGCCGGTGGGATTCGGGCTCTCGAAGGCCAGCACCGCCACGGCCGCGCCCTGGGCCAGCGGCGCGCGCAGGCGCGCCAGGGTGTCGGCGGTGATCAGCGGCGTGTCGCCGAAGGCGATCACCACGTCGTCGTCGCCCGCCTCCAGGGCGGCCCGGGCGGCCAGCACCGCGTGAGCGGTGCCGAGGCGTTCGGCCTGCGGATAGACGGCGGCACCGGGTGCCAGGGTGGCGATCTCGCGGGCGACCGCCGCCTGCCCCGGCTCCGCCACCACGGCGATCCGGGTCGCGCCGGCCCCCTGCGCGGCCGTCAGCACGTGCCCGAGCAGGGTCCGGCCGGCGACCCGGTGCAGCACCTTCGGCAGGTCCGAGCGCATCCGCGTGCCCTTGCCGGCGGCCAGCACGATGGCGGTGAGGCTGCGGTCTGCGTTCCGGGTCGTCTGATCGGTCATCGAGGGGTCCGCCGCGGGCCAAGCTGTTGCTCCCCGTCGGCTAAAGCGCGGATGGGGCTGTTTCAAGTCCGGGCGCGATCGGGACGGGCTTCATCGATGGGGACCTGCATCGATGCGGACCTGCCGCCGTCTTTCGGCAGTATCCGTCGCGTGATCGGATCTTGCGACTAAGCTTTGACCCGGCCCGGGCCGAACGGTCCGGACGCTTTCGGCGTTGACCGGCGCGGTTCGGGACGGCTTAACCCCCGGTTCAGGGCTCGGCATGGTAGACACATACGAACCTCGACCTCCGCAAGTCCCGATCCCCAACGCCCTCGCCTTAACGCCCTTGCAACGCCCTTGCCTTTTCCGCGCGCCCGCGCCGACCACACGGACCTGATGACGCCGCCGAACCCGGATCTCCTCGACGACCCGTCCGCCCGCAGCCCCGGCGGCTGCACCGGCCCCAGCCGCCGCACCGTTCTGCGGCAGGTCGGTTTCGCGGCCCTGGCCGGCGGGCTCGCGGCCCTGCCGGGGGCCGCCGCCGCCGACGAGGCCCCCGCCCTTCCGGCGGACGGCACGCCGTTCCAGCCCGGACTCGTCACCGACCTCGCCCGGGCCCTGGCCAAGCGCGCCTATGCGGCGCCGCGCACCGACGACCTGCCCGAAGCCCTGGCGGGCCTCAACCGCGAGCAATACGCCGCCATCCGCACCCGACCCGGCAGCGCGGTCTGGGCCGAGGCGGCCCTGGGCTTCACCCTGGAGCCCCTGCATCGCGGCTCGGTGTTCCGCTCCCGCGTGGCGCTCGCGTTGATCGAGGACGGCACCGTGCGCGCCCTGCCCTACGATCCGGCGCGGTTCGAGACCGAGGGCGTGGCGCTCCCGCCCTTCAAGGACGACCCCGGCTATTCGGGCTTTCGCATCCGCGCCCGTTTCCGGGGCGGCGACCTCAGCGACTTCGCCATGTTCCAGGGGGCGTCGTTCTTTCGCCTGCTCGCCACCGGCCAGGGGTTCGGGGTCACGGCGCGGGCGCTGACCCTGCGCCCGGCCGACGCCCGGGGCGAGGAATTCCCCGAATTCCGCGCGATCTGGATCGAGCGGCCCGGTCCCGGCGGCCCCCTCGTCCTCCACGCGCTGGTGGATTCCCCCTCCGCCACGGCCGCCCTGCGCATGAGCCTGCGCGCCGGGGACGCTTCGCTCTGCGACGTCGAGGGCACGGTCTTCGCCCGCGCCGCCATCGACCATCTGGGCCTGGGCGGCATGACCACCAGCTACCTGTTCGGCCCGCACGACCGGCGCGGGTCCGACGATGCCCGGGCCGGCGCCTACAGCAGCGGCGGCCTGCAGATCCGCACCGGCGCCGGCGAGGCGATCTGGCGCCCGGTGCACAACCCCGAGACCCTGCAGATCTCCTCCTTCGTGGACGAGAACCCGAAAGGCTTCGGCCTGATGCAGCGGGCGCGCGACTACAGGGACTTCCAGGACGACGTGCAGCACTGGGAGTGGCGCCCCTCGCTCTGGCTCGAGCCCCTCGGCGCCTGGGGGCCCGGCGCCGTGACGCTTCTCGAGATCCCGAGCGATTCCGAGTTCAACGAGAACGTGCTGGCCTATTGGCGCCCGAAGGCGACCCTCGCGGCCGGGGCCGAGATGCCGTTCAGCTACCGCCAGCACTGGTGCTGGCAGCCCCCCGAGCCGCCGCCCGTCGCCTTGGTCTCGGGCACCCGCAGCGGGCGCGGGCCCGAGAACCGGCGCCTGTTCCTGGTGGACTTCACGGGCCAGGGGCTCGCCGCCCCCGACGACCTCCAGACCCAGCTGAGCGCGGTCTCCGGGGCGATCACGTCGAGCACCCTGTACCGCTACCCCGAGCGCGACACCCTGCGGGTGGCCTTCGAGCTCGACCCGAAGGGCGGGAAGTCCTGCGAATTGCGGCTCGCCCTGCAGCGCGCCGGCACGCCTCTGACCGAAACCTGGCTCTACCGTTGGACCCCGTGACCGCATCCCCGCTCTCCCCCGACGTGGCCGCGCCGGTCGCAGCCCCGACCGCTGCCTCCTTCGCCCCCGCGATGCCGCCCGAGGCGCCGCTGCCGATGCCGGTGCAGGACCTCGTGCGCTGGGACCCGGCCACCGGCCACCGGCCGGTGCGCCACGGCAGGCCCTGGCTCGCCCGCGCCTTCGTCTTCGGCGGGGCGGCGCTGCTGACCGCCTACGGGGCGATGCAGATGTACGAGGTGGTGGCGGTCTCGGGCGGCACCACGGCGCTGCAATACGTGCTGCTCGCGCTCTTCACCCTGAACTTCTCCTGGATCGCGCTGGCCTTCACGGGCGCGATCCTGGGCTTCCTCGTGTTGCTGCGGGGCTTGAAGACCCCGCCCCTGCCGTCGCACCTCGCCACCCGGACCGCGGTGGTGATGCCGGTCTACAACGAGGCCACCGCCCGCACCTTCGCGGGCCTCGAGGCGATGCGGTCCGAGATCGACGCCACCGGCCACGGCGACGCGTTCGACTATTTCGTGCTGTCGGATTCGACCCAAGGGGATGCCTGGATCGCCGAGGAGCGCGCCTTCCTGGATCTGCGCGCCCGCTGGGGCGCGGAGCCCCGGCTCTACTATCGCCACCGCCCGAAGAACCACCATCGCAAGGCCGGCAACATCGGCGACTTCGTCGCCCGCTGGGGGGGCGCCTACGACCACATGCTGGTGCTCGACGCCGACAGCCTGATGACCGGCGCCTGCGTGGTCCATCTGGCCGCCGCCATGGAGGCGGACCCGGATGCCGGCATCATCCAGTCGCTGCCGCTGATCATCAACCGCAACACGCTGTTTGCCCGCGTCCAGCAATTCGCCGCGCGCATCTACGGGCCGGTGATCGCCACGGGCCTGTCGGTCTGGTCCGGCCGCGACGGCAATTACTGGGGCCACAACGCCATCATCCGCACCCGCGCCTTCGCGGCAGCCTGCGGCCTGCCGGACCTGAAGGGCAAGCCGCCCTTCGGCGGCCACGTGCTCAGCCACGACTTCGTGGAGGCGGCGCTGATCCGGCGGGCCGGCTGGAGCGTGACCATGCTGCCGGCGCTGCCCGGCTCCTACGAGGAGAGCCCGCCCTCGCTCATCGACGTCGCGGTGCGCGACCGGCGCTGGGCGCAGGGCAACCTCCAGCACAGCCGCATCATCGGCACCGCGGGCCTGGCGCTCGCCTCGCGCCAGCACTTCGCCACCGGCATCGCCGGCTACGTCGCCTCGCCCCTGTGGCTGGCCCAGCTGGTGGTGGGTATCGCCCTGGTGTTCCAGACCGCCTATGTGCGGCCGGAATACTTCACGAGCGAGTTCGGTCTCTATCCGGTCTGGCCGCGCTTCGACCCGGTGCGCGCGCTCCAGCTCTTCGGGCTGACCATGGGCATCCTGCTGGCGCCGAAGTTTCTGGGACTGGCCCTCGCGCTGATCGACGGGCCGGTGCGCCGGGCCTGCGGCGGAGCCATCCGCCTCGTGCTCTCGAGCCTGATCGAGATCCTGCTCTCGGCCCTGATCGCCCCGATCGCGATGCTGATCCAGTCGGGCTCGGTGTTCCAGATCCTGCTCGGCCGCGACACCGGCTGGAACCCGCAGCGACGCGACGACGGCTCGATCCCCTGGGCCGACATCGTCCGGCGCCACCGCTGGCACATGGCCCTCGGGCTGATCACCGGCGTGGCCGCCTTCGCCATCGCCACCTCGCTGTTCCTCTGGATGTCGCCCACCATCCTGGGCCTCGTGCTGGCGATCCCGATCTCCTGGGCCAGCGGCCAGCTCGGCCTCGGGCTGGCCCTGAAGCGCTTCGGCCTGCTGATGACCCCGGAGGAGCGCACGCCCCCGACCATCGCCGTGCAGGCGGGCGCCCTCAGCCGGCGCAACGCCGAGGCCGGCCTCGACGACGCGGATGCGCTCCGGGCGCTCCACGCCGATGCCGGCCTGGCGCAGGCCCACGCCATGATGCTGCCCGAGACCGCCCCGCGCCCGCGCGGCGCCATCGACCCGGACCGCGCGCTGGCCCAGGCCAAGGTGGTGGAGGCCGACGCCCTCGCCGAGGCCCAGGCCTGGCTCACCCCGAAGGAGCGCATGGCCCTCCTCCACGACCGCGCCCTCCTCGATCGCCTCACCCGCCTGGCGCCCTGACACGCCCGGTCCTGGGATGTGGTCTGTTCCAGGGCTGGCCAATCCCCGGGACTTGCCGGATCCTCGGACTCGGCCGATCCCTGGACTTGGCCGATCCCCGATCGGCGCGTTTTTCGATTTCCGCGGCGCCCGATCTCCGATAGAACCGCCCGGACGGAAGGGTGGCCGAGTGGTTTAAGGCAGCGGTCTTGAAAACCGCCGTGGGTGAAAGCCCACCGTGGGTTCGAATCCCACCCCTTCCGCCAGTATATTCCTAAGCCCTTGCTGGGGCTAGAAGCGTTGACTTTCAGAGGGTTAGGCGACATCCCTGCTACAGGTTGTTGCTACAGGTGACCCTCCCCGATGGGCCTTGAGACCCGCCTCGTTCGACGCAAGACCGGCACCTACTCGTTTCGCGCTTGGGTGCCCCCTGAGCTTCGTGAGGTGATTCCCGGTGGCCGTAGCGGTCAGAAGTGGATTGCCCTGGGGACTTCGGACAGGGCTGAGGCTGTACGCCGCGCTCGCCTCAAGTCCGTGGAGTTCGACCGGGAGCTGGACGCCGCTCGGCGCCTCCTGAAGGGACGCGCTGATGACCTCTCGGTGGCTGAGGCCGAGCGCCTCGCCTCCGTCTGGCTCTCCTGGGTCCTTGAGGAGGACGAGGAAGGGCGCCGCTCTGGGCTCTCTGAGCGGGAGCTTCGGAAGAAGACAGAGGCCGCGGACATCCTGGAGGCTGGCGGCGGTGTTGCCCTCGCCCGCGGTGACCAGGGCCTTATGGCTTTCGAGATGGAGGAGGTCCTTCAGTCCCAAGGGATGAGCGTTCGCCCAGGGACGGAGGCGTGGGGCCGCCTCTCCTATGCGATGCTGAAGGCCCAGAAACGCTACGCCAAGGCCCTCCAAGAGCGGAACGCGGGTGAGGTAGTCGATACCCCTGCCCTGCCCTCAGCGGCTTCTACAGCCCGCTCCTGCACCGTTGAGGAGCTGATTGTCGCCTACCTTGCGGACCCTACCAGGAGCCGCACAGCGGGGACCCTGAAGACCTACCAGACAGTCTTCCGTGCCATGCGGGAGCTGCTAGGTCCTGACACGCCCGTGGACAGCGTTCACCGGGTGGACTGTGAGCGCATCCGAAACGTCGTCATGCGCCTGCCTAGGAACGCTACCCAGCGGTTCCCGAAGCTGTCCCTAGAGGATGCTGCCAAGGTGGCTGATGCGGAGAAGCTGGAGCGCCTCGGGGTCGCGGCGGTCAACAACTACCTCCACAACCTCTCGGCCCTGTTCAAGTGGGGCGTGAAGAACTGGCGGGTGGTCCGCAATCCGGCCGAGGGGCTGGCGCTGCCGGATGACCGGGATGAGCGAGACCTCCGCCAGCCGTTCAGCACGGCGCAGCTCCAAGCCATCTTCAACGCGCCCCTCTACACGGGCTGCCAGGACGATGAGGAGGGCTACGCCAAGCCGGGACCAAACGTGATCCGTAGGGGGCGCTTCTGGGTGCCCCTCTTGTCGCTCTGGACGGGCATGCGCCTGGGCGAGTGCTGCCAGCTCCGGGTGGATGATGTGACGGAGCTGGAGGGCGCGCCGGTCATCCTCATTGACGATGCCGGGGAGCCTGGGGCCGATGAGGCGGACAAGAAGCGGGTGAAGACCGAGGCCGGAAAACGGTTCGTGCCGGTCCACCCCGAGCTTCAGCGTATCGGGTTCTTGGAGTTCGCCGCGAGGATGCGCGCGAAGGGTGAGCGGCGTCTCTTCTCAGAGCTGAAGCCGGATGCGCTGGGCTACCTCTCAGGGCCGTTCTCGAAGTGGTTCAACGACAAGCGACGCTTCCTCGGGAAGCTCGACATGGCCGTGACGGGGGTCTCGTTTCATAGCTTCAGGCACAACTATCGGGATGCGTTACGGGAAGCCGAGATTAGCCTTGAGCGGGTCCGTGCCCTTGGAGGATGGCGAAGAGACAGTGATGGAGAGGAGTCTATCTACGGGAAGGGCCTGAAGGCCGTAACTCTTTACCGAGAGATTGAGAAGGTTCATTATGAGGGGCTTGATTTATCAGCGCTGCATCAGACTAGTAAGTCTTAAATAACAAGTATTTGCAGTACTGTATTTTTATGAAAACGCGTTTTGCGTAGTGCGAATTGTGTAGACATGGATGTTTTCTGACAAGCTATGGATAAGACAGTGGGCGGATTGACACCTTCGGAGCAGTACCTTTCGGAAATTTGTCGAAGCTCTTTCTTGAGTTTATGGAGCTATTCAAACCCATTTACAGATCGGGGAGTCAGTAGGAGCAATCCTCAAGGCAAAGAACTTTGTGATTTGCTGGTAGTCTTCGGTCGTGATGTTGTGATTTTCTCTGATAAGTCGTGTGATGTTCCCGACTCGGGAGATGTTCAATTAGATTGGAATAGGTGGTATAAGAGAGCTGTCAAAAAGTCTGCTGAGCAGATTTATGGAGCAGAGCGGTGGATTAACAGGTATCCAGACCGTATATACGTAGATAATAAATGCACAAATAAATTCCCGATTAATCTTCCAAGTGCTGATGAAATCAGGATACATCGCATTGTTGTAGCTCTTGGCGCAGGTAGGCGAGCTGAGAAATACTATGGAGGTGGAAGTCGCGGCAGTCTTATGATTGTACCCTCGATTATAGGCGATCAACATTGTAACAGTGACGCGCTTTGTGGTCCATTCCGCGTTGGACAACCAAATCCTGAAAGCGGATTTGTGCATATATTCGATGATGTAACCTTAGATATCGTTCTTTCGGAACTAGACACTATATATGATTTTGTAAATTATCTTCAAGAAAAAGAAAGATTTCTTTCCTCTTCTAAAGTAGCAATCTGCCATGGTGAAGAAGAATTGCTGAGTTTTTATCTCAGGAATTTTCGAGCGGGCGGCGGTCCATCCTTCGATCTATCGAGTTTTCCGCAAGCGGGGAATAGTGCGATAGTAATAGTCGAAGGACTTTGGGACGAATTTATACGAAGCGATTTATATAGGTTCCAAAAAGAATTTATGGCACCAAGCTATTTGATCGATAAGCTTATTGAAAACGTCTCAACTAATATAATAGATGGAACGCTTGCGTACGGCAGTGATTACTCTTTCGCCTCTCATGAGCATAATATCAGATTTTTAGCTTCTGAATCACGAGTCAATCGTAGCATGTTCGCTCAGGCCATCCTCCAAAAAGTTGCGACTACGCCTCCAAACATGAGGACAAGTTTGGTTTTGAGTTCAGTGTACGATGATAGAAAATTTGTTTTTCTTCTAGTTTCCCGAACCGCGCATCAAACTCACCATGCTTTTAGGATCGCCAGACAAAACATGCTTCAGGCATACGCCTATGTTGTCAAGGCGCTAAATCCAAGCATAAATTATGTCTATGGGTTGGTAACCGAGTCTGGTAAGCGCAAGTTACGAAGAAGCGAAGATTTTATGAGTTTTGATTTCAGGGAGTGGACTAATCAAGATCAGGAATTAGCAATGAGAATAAAAACTGAAGGTAAAATATTGGATGAGACCAGCCCAAGAACCGTTTTTGATCCACCAAATGTGTCTAGGTATTCTGTTGAGGGCGGTAATAGGAAACAAAGAAGGAAGAAGATAGCCTTAGACAGGAATGGAGATAATTAATTTTACTGTTTTATTTCGAGGGGCGGCACTGGCTAGTCGGTCACATTTTCTACCACCGCGTTTCTAGAAGGCGGCTTTGGGATGCCGTGGTGTGGATGTCACCTGGTCCGTTCCCCCACCACCCAGCGCACACTCTCATGCTTCCCCGCGGCGGCATCCAGTTTCCCCCAGAGGTCCGCGTTCTGCACCGGCTTCTTGCTTGCCGTGCGCCACCCCTTCGCTTTCCAGCCGGGTAGCCACTCGTTCATGCCCTTCGCCACGTACTCGCTGTTCGCGATGACCGTGACCACGGCACCGGGGCGGAGGAAGTTCAGCCCTTCGATGGCCGCCGTCAGCTCCATGCGGTTGGCTGTGGTGGACCCCGCGCGGCCCTGAAGGCGCTTCTCGGCGCCCGTATCGATGTTCTGGATGGTGGCCGTATAGGCGCCCGGTCCGGGGTTCCCCTGGCAGATGCCCCAGATGGCAACGTAGATGTTTCGGGTTGGTGCTTCGGTCATAGAAGGTCCTGTTCGGGCATGGTGAGAGAGGCCGTTGGCGGCCCCTCTCGGTTTTGCTTCGTTTGTGGTGTCGTGCGGTGTGAGCCGTTCAGCGCGTGGGGTGTCGGGAGGTCACCAGAGACCCCCATCGCCATGAGCCTTGCGCGGCTTGTGCTCGGGTAGCGTGCTGATCATCGTGTTGAGCAACGGCACCATACCAAGCGCATTCGAGTACGGCAGAAGGCGTGCCGCCGTTCGTGCCTCGGGTTGGCTCCAGCCCCCATCGCGAACCGCCCGACCAATCCCCCCGATGCCCTTGAAAGAGCTGTTCGCGAGGTCAATCGACGGGTTCCCAACGATGGCAGAGGCCGTCCCAGAGGCGCGGGTATCGAAGAGGTGCGGGAACCCCGTGAGGTCCGCCCCGCTGTCGAGTAGCGTTGGGAGGATCGATGACCACTCGCCCCGCTGAACCCACGCCGCGGCCATTGACTTGGGCGAGAGCTTCTCCTTCAGGACCTTCTCACGGTCCGCCCGGCCGAGCGTGTTGAGGTGCTGTTGGCCCACGTAGACCATGGACCCCACGGTGGACGTCATCACCCACGTAGCGAAGGTGTTGAAGTCCATGTGATGGATGCCGCGGAGGAACTGGTTGGTGTAGGCGCCGAGCATGAAGGACCGGAACTGGAAGATGGTCCGGCCCATGGCGCTCCCGAGAAGGACGCTTCCCTGTCCCAGGTGGTTCTCCTGGATGACGCTTCGGGACCACCGCCACACGGCACCGCGGAAGGCCGCTAGAGCCTCCTGGTCCTGCCATTCACGGAAGCCGCCCTGGACGTACTTGCGGCCCGTGGAGCCGACTTCCTCGCGGTAGGAGTGAGCGCGTATCTGGGCGAAGACCCGCTGGGCCATCTCATCGCTAAGTCCGAGGGCACGCATGCGGCCCACGTTGAGGCCCTGGACCTTGGCCGAGCCTTCCGACTTCACGGCGGCGTTCATGATCTTCATGACGATGGCCGCGGACGCCCAGCGGCGTGCCATGGTGTCAATCGGGGCCATGCCCGAGATGACGTTCGTGACGCGCTTGGCGGAGTGGAGGACGTCCTGGGTGGCGTTGTAGGCGTTGGACTGGGCGGACCGATTGATGAGGACCCCAGAGGCGTCCTCTACGTGGCCCTTGAAGCCGTCCCGGAACCAGTCTGCGCCGTAGCCTGAGAGCTGTTCCATGTCACGCGCGAAGGCCGAGTTCAGCTCCCCGGTCATGGCATCGCGGGTCATGGCGCGGAATGTCGGGATGCCCTGGAGGGCCGCCTTCACGCCGAGCTGGGTGACCACACCGAGGGTCTCGCCAATCTGGGCCAAGCCGACTTGGTTCATGACCCGGATGAAGTTGTAGTCCCGGAGCACCTGGAGACCGCGGCCGAGCGTCGTTCGGTCGAATTGATCCGGGACACCCGTGACGCGGTCGTAGACGAACTCCATGCGCTTCTGGTCGGCGTCCGCCAGCTTCATCCGCTTGTCGTGCGGAAGGTCCGTGCGGGCGTCCCAGGTAGCGCGCATGTCGCGAACCACCTTGTCGAAGTCCTCACGGCTCGTGATGCCGTCGATGAGGTGTGTGGGGGCATCCGGGTTGTTGACCGGGTGGTGGAGCGGGTTCTTCACCTCCACCATCGACATGGCGATTTGCCCGCTCATCTGCCGGGCGTAGCTGTTGAACAGGAGGTGGCTGTCATCGTGGAACAGGTCCTTCATGCGGATGGTGTCCCAAGACCCGTCACGGGCCTGTATCCGCATCTCGAAGGTGTTCTCGTAGAGGGTCCGCCGCTTGGACCGGGCGATGCCGCCCCCGGCGTCCGGGTTCGGGGTCACCGCGCGGATGACAGCCTCGCGGGCCGCGTCGTCCAGGTCGAGGTCACCAAGGGCCCGTTGGAGCCCCTCCAGGTCGTTGCCGTGCATCATACGGTCAACGCTCGTCATGCCCGCCGTGGCCTCGCGGAGGCGCCGCAAATAGCCCTTGGACATGGCCTCAGCCACGTCGTCCGGAAGTTCGCGGTTGGCCGCCTTGAAGGCCGTGGAGAGGAACTGGCGGATGGCGTCGTCACCGTAGCGGGTGGTGAGGGCGTCAATCTTCTCGTGGTTGGCGATGTTGGGCCGGTAGTTCAGGTCAGCGGGGATTTCCTCGAAGCCCTTCACAGGGCGTCGCGTGGACCCGTCGAGGCGGCCTGGGTTCTGTGCCAGCTCCAGGAGGCCCTTGTAGCCCTGACGGAGCTTCTCGGCGGTCGCTACGGCCTCCGGTGAGAAGTCCCTTCCGGGAACCCGGTTGTCGAAGACCTCCGTGACCTCAGCGTTGAACGCGGCGCGGGCCTCGTCACGCTGTCCGCGGGGAAGTTCCAGGCGCTTGGCGTAGCTCTCGAAGCCCTCGGTGTGGGCCTTGTCCGACATCATGCCGAAATCGAACTCCACTTGTTTCTGGTACTCCTCGGCGGTCCGCCCGGCCACCTTCGCCTTGTCGGCGTTGCCCACCACGTCCGTGACGGTGGACCCCATGAAGGCGCGTGTGGCGGCGTTGTCGGAGCCCTTGCCCTTGCCCGCGAGGTCCCAGCGCCAGCCGGGCTTCCAGGAGCGGGCGATAGCTTCATCCACGGCGGCGTGGGCCCAGTCCTCAGCACCCACCGTCAGCGCCTCACGGGCGGACGTTCGGGCCGCACCAGCGGTGCCCCCGAGCTGGGTCATGTCCCCTCCCCCGAGCGTGGGGGTGGTGAGCTGCTTGCCGGCCACGTCCTCGGCGTCCGCGTGCTTCTGCATGGACTTGCCAATGCGGGTCAGCTCGCCGGCCTCCTCGGCAATCGCCGGGTTCCGGCCGATGGCACCGAACGCACCACCGAGGGCGAGCCCTGCGCCGGCCGCCCAGAGGATGTCTGAGCCATGGGCCGTGGGCTTCTCCATGACCCTGGGGACCTCCAGCGCCGCGTTGATCGCCGCGCCCTCGGCACCCCGAACGCCCGCCGCGGCCCACCGTGAGGCTTTCGCCGGGAGGCCAATCTCGGGGGCGAGGACGGTGAGCCCGAGGCCCAGGACGTCCGTGAACGCGGCACCCACGCGGATGCCCGTTCCGGTCCACCCCATCGCATCGAGGCGCTTCTCGCGCTCCACGTCGTCCAGGATGTTGGACCGGATTTGCTCAAGGTGCGCCTGGGAGGACGCCGCCCCCAGCTGGTCCTGGTACTGCTTCGGGATGCCCTCCTGGGCCGCCTGAAGGGTTTCCTTCGAGGGGTTCCAGGTCGGGTCCGGGAGTAGTTCGGTGCTCCCCTTCAGGAGCCACGTCATCGTCTGAGCGTCTTTGGTGGCCTCCCAGAGCCCCTCACCGAAACCGTAGGGCTTGGCTCCGTCCGCCTGTTGCTGGCGGTAGGCGGCCATCTCTACGTCATTGACGGGGGACTTAGGCTGGACCGGGTCGCTCCAGTTTACCTTCGCCGGGCTGGGCGAGGCCGTGACCGCTTCTCCCGGCACCGTCCCAACGCTGATGGCCGGGTAGGAGGCGGACCCGTCATAGACGCGTTTCGCGTTGGCGAGCCGCCCGGCCCAGTTATGGCCCGCGGTGGGGTTGGCGCGAGAGTACCCGCTCGGGCGCTCGAAGTGCATGAAGGCGGCGGTGGCGGCCTCGATGCTGGTGGCGGAGCGGAGCTGGCTGGCAGCGTAGCTCTCGGACGTCTCAAGCTCGTGTTGGGCGAACTCAAGCTGACCCTGGAAGTCGTTGGGCTTGAGACCCCGCTCCGCCAGGTAACGTAGCAGCGCCGGCTTCCGGTCGTTGTGCTGGAAGACGCCGAACGCCGCGCCGCTGTCGCCCTCGATGCCCGGATCAAGGTTGCTCTCGGCCATGCCGTGCCCAACGATGGCGGCAGCCTGAACGGGGGTCCATTTGCGCTTGAAGAACTCGTAGGCTTCGCTCTGCCTGTCAGCCATTGGTTACCTCATGGGTGCTCGTTCCGCGGGCCGGGTGGCTCCGCGGTGGGGGTCTGTTCGGGGTTGGAAAAGGGGCCCGCTTAGGGGGTGTTCGGGTCCCGCTCTTCGAGGCGCGGAAGCGGGGGCGTCGTCGCGTTCTTCCGCATCCGTCCGAGGGTCTTCTCGTCCGCCGCATCGTCGCGGAGGGCGCGTGCCTTCAGGAGGTCAGTGAGGACGAACACGCCGTCCCGCTGGTCATCGACTGGGACACCGTCAGAGCGGCGAACAATCTTCCAGGCGTTGCCCCCGCCGCCCATACTTCTAACCGTCAGGTCCGAAGCCTCCAGGCCCTCCGCCTTGCCGTGCTTGGCGGCGTAGGAGGCGAGGACGTCACCGGCCAATTCGGGGAACCCTGGGGGTATCCGGCGGTCACTGGCATCGATCCAGGAGCCATTCACCTGGACGTGCGTGTCGCGGACGCGCTGGACGGCTCGCTCCACGGCCTTCTCAGCCCCGAGGCCGAGCACCGCGTAGTTCTCCGCGAGCCGCTGGACGGTGGCGCCCATCTCTCCGATGTTGTCGGGACTGGAGGGACCACCGAAGAGGGACCGGAAGCCTCCGCCGAGCTGGGCCACCTTGTCCTTAATCTCCCGCGTGGTGACGCTGGAGAGGCGCTTCAGGCGGTTGTTGGGGTCCGCGTTGGCCTCCGCTGCATGGAGAAGGGCCTTCTCAGCGGTGAGCCCCACATCCTGCTCACCGACTCTCCACGCCTCGTAGAAGTCCCTCTGGTCCTTCGGGACGAGGTCGTTCAGGAGCCGCGCGTTGTTGGCGTGGAGGAGCTTGTACATCGCGTAGCCCCGCTGGGCCGCCTCGGGGGGAGCCTCACCGGACAGGGCGGACGCCGCGATGGACGCGCCACCCTGGGCGAGGGTGTCCTTCCACTTCTTCGGGGCGTAGCCGTTCTGGGCGTAGATGGGCGCCTCGCGGAGTACCGTCTGGTCCCAGCTCTCGCCCTTCTGCTGGGCGTACTGGGTGGACCACTCCTCGAAGTCCGAGAAGGCCCGCTCGCGGAACTTGTCGCCCCCGAGGGTCTCCTCCTCGCCCTTCTTGTTCAGGACGGTCACCTGGGGGAGGCTGAAGACCTTACCCCCGCGGACGGCCTCCACGCCCATGCTGGAGAGCTGGGCCTCCTGGGAGTTCAGGCGGTCCATGAGCTGGACCCGTTCGGCTTCCTTCTTCGCCGCCGCCTGGGCCGCTTCACGCTGGTTCCGGTTCGTCTGGACCCAGGCGTTCGCGGTGCCCTCATCAATGCTCCCGTCCTTCTTGCGGGCCAGTGCGAGGATGCGTTGCTCGTCCTCGGGGGTGGCCTCGCCGTTCTGGAAGCGGGCGTAGTCGTCCTGCCGGTCCGCGACCGTGGCGTCCTTCGTCAGCTTGTCCCGCTGGGAGCGCGCATGGGTCACCGCCTGGGCGATGCTGGGGCCCACCGTGGGGTTGTCGAGGAGCTTCTCGCCGTTGCGTTCGGTCTCCGCGAGGGCCTGGACCACGTCATACTTGCCCTGTTCGGCCAGCGCCCGGACCACCGGCACGAGGGCCTTTTGCTGGTCCGCGTAGGGCATGCGGAGGATTTTCTCATTGCCGTAGAACTCCTTCACGACATCCGCGGCGGTGGCCTTGGGGTCCTTGCCGGCGTCCTGGGCCTTCGAGACAATGCCGAGGAAGATTTTGGACTGGTCATCCTGGGTTCGCGTGTAGGCGTCCTGGGCCTTCGTCTGTGCGTCCGAGTTGCGGAGCGAGGCGATGCCGGGGGTGACGTCATCCACGAACTGCTTACGGAAGACGGGGTCCTCTCCGTACTTGTCGATGTATGGCTTCATGGTCTCCGCGGTCAGGGCTCCGAGGTCCCCGTTCACGCGGTCGAAGTCGGTCTGGTACTTGGTCTTGGCCTCGTTCACGGCCTGGGCCGCCAGGAGCTGTCCGAGGCGGCGAGAGGCGGCGGCCTTGCCTAGACCCGCCTGCATCTCGGGGTCCGAGGCCATCAGCTCTTCGACCTTCTTCGGGTCCCCGCCCACCTTCAGGATTTTGGCCTGGACGGAGCTTGAGACGTCGTCCTTGCCCTCTTCGGCCATCGAGGAAGCGAACCGCTGGAGGCTCGGGTTGATGTCCGAGAGGGCCGCCGCGAGCCGGTTAGCGTTGTCGTCCTGGGGAGCCGAGAGGGCGCGGTTGAAGGTGCTGACGGGGGCCGCCACAGGGGCGAGCCCAGGGGCACGGAAGTTAGGGTCTTGAAGAGGCACGGTCTGGCGCGCGCGCTCGGGTTCGGGCGTGTCTTCGCGGAAGGGCGTGAGACCTGATTGAAGGGCCATGGGTTACGGGTCCTGTATGTGGACGTGAGGGGGCCTTCACGCGGGCCGCAAGGGTCCGCGCGTGGGGGTTCGTTCGGGGTGTCGTGGAGCTGGCCCTGATGGGTCCCGATTGGGCGCCGATGCTGGGACCGGAAGGGGCCGTGGAGGGCTAGCGGAGGAAGGCGAACGCTTTGGAGCGTGCGTCCCGCTCTTCCTCGTAGCGGCGCCTCGCCTCGCGAGCCTGGGCCGCGGCAAGCTCCTTGGCGGCGTCCTCATCGACCGCCACAAGCTTGCCCACCGAGAACATGGCGAAGACCTCCGCCATCAGGACCGCGAGGCTGTCCGCCCGCTTTGTCCCGGCCTTGGCGATGATGAAGGCGGCCTGCGCCGGGTTAAGCCGGAACTCCGTGACCATGGAGACGCGGCCCTTACCGGAGCGGATTGGCGCTTCAGATTGGAGCACCAATCCCATCGCCTCCAACGTGGGCCGGTGGCGCTTGATGAGGTTGCGGATGTTCGTGGGCCGCTCGAAGCCAAGTGCCTGGGCCAGCTTGAGGTCCTGGACGGTGGCTTCTTCAGTGACGAGCGGGTTGCCCGCATGGGGAGCAAGAGCGCCGTTCACGCCTGAGCCTCCGCGGTACCCTCGGGGATGCGGTTCAGAAGGTCCCGAACCATGGCCGCGGGGATGGCTACTGAGACCGGAATGGGGCGCTTCGCTTGGTCTTCGTCCTCGAAGGTGAGGAGCATGACGAGGCTGTCACCGTCCTTCCGGTGCTCCAGCACGAACTCACCGTACCCGGCTACTCCGCGGGTAGCGTCCGTGCCAATGGGTGCGATGAGACCATGGGCGCGGTTCTCCGGGCCGGCGAACCAGAGGCGGGGTGTTTTGTCGGTGATCATAGTTGGGGTTCCTGGTGTTGGGCCGGCTCAGCGGCAGGCATGGGGAGGCGTTCACGCGAACCGTAGGGGTCCGCGCTGGGTGTGCGTTGAGGGTATGGAAGGCGTCAGATGGGGCGGTTCAGGCAGCCAAAGGCGAGGAAACGCTTAGCTGTCCTATAGGTGATAGTATGGGGTTCACCGGCTGAGCCCCAGCAGGCTTCGAGGTGACTGGAAGACGTTGGCCGCTAACCTCCTGAGACACGGTCTCCATCACCTCCCGAGCTTCATCAGCGTGCGAGTCACCCACCAAGAGACCATCATGCAGGCCCAGGGCGACGATGCCTCGAACGCGGAGACGCTCCAGGACCTCACACAAGATGCGGCTCTCAGTGAACTGAAGCTCCAGCCCCAGGCGGCGACCGAAGGCATGGCGGAGGTGATGTCGATGGGCCCAGATAGCATGCCGCATCTGTGTCACCGTCCACCCCGGAGGCTGCGCCACCTTCGCGTCATCGGGCCAGTCGTTGCGGCTGTGCCCATCATTGAGAAGCGTGTTCACCAGGAGCTTCACAGCCTCACGGTGGTCCTCCAGGCCGGGGATGGCGTAGAGGTCCACCTCGCCCGCTGACACGCCCTGACGTGCGTAGATCAGCCGGGGGTGCATCGAGGCGAAGTCCAGGACCCTGACGGCCTCCCCGTTGATCCTGATGCTGCACCGGCGGTCTCGCTCCAGGTTCTGCCAGAAGCCGCCGTAGAGGCGACCGCCGCGGTTCAGCCTGGGTGCGTCGGAGGGCTTCGCCAGGACGAAATGACGGCGCATGGCCCTGTTGTGGGCATCGACCGTGCCCCTCCCATCCTCGATGAAGGTGACGTCCGCCGCATCCAGGAAGCGGTTCAGCTCGTGGAGCTGGGTGCGCATCGCGGTTGTGTCGGCTGTCTCCGGGTAGTCCACGCGGACCTTGTGCCCACCGAACGGCTTGGCGGCGTCATAGGGCTTCATGGAGAGCCGGATGACCTCTTCCCCCGCGTGGCGCCTGAAGTCCTGGAGCGTCGGCCCTGAGGCACCTACCGCGGCCCTAAGCATGTCCGTTGGCACGATGTAGGATGCGGCCGAACGCTGGCGGGAGGTGACGTGCTCGACCATCCCGGCTTCGCTGAGAAGGAAGAGGATGTCCCGCAAGAGCTTGCCCGTGGCGGGGCTCGTGTAACGGGGGATGCGCTTGCCGGTGTTCCCGGTGAGCACGAGGGTGCGCCCCGTCTCAGTCGGCATCAGCACTGCGTATGCGAGATTGGCCGTGATGATCTTCAGAGCCGTTATCCGGCGGTCCTCGATGGCGACCTTTCGGGCGCGTTGGCGGGTCGCGTGGCTCGGGTCGTGGAGGGCGATGAGCGACCCGGTGAAGGCAATGAGCGACGTGAACGCCTCCCCACGTCCGCCCATCCATGGGTCGAACCAGCGGGGCTTAGCGTCCTCGTTCTCAGGTGTGGGAGGTTGTGAGGCGGGCACCGGAACGCCAGCGACAGGACAGCCGTCTGGGTCCCGGCTGCGGATGACAGCCGTGGGCATGGTGTGGGTTCCCTGATGGTGGAGTGAAGGGTTCAGTGAGCCAAGACGGGAGGGCGATGCTCGAAGCTCCGCCGTCCAAAAAAACTGATACGACAGGGCACCGATACGTCCGGGCGAAGAAGCGTACCTGAAACAAACAAGGTGCCGTATCGGCCGATAGCCACCTGTTTCCTGGGGTGGGTGGTTATTGCCTGCCGTTATGGGGGTGGTGATTCGCAGCCCCGGCCGGAAGTCTTTGTGTGGGCTTCCGCGGGAGGCGTGCAATCCCCCTCACGCGGCTGTCGGTACGGACCCTCCCCCGCGCTTCAGGAGCCGAGCAACAGGCGGACACTCCACGATGAGGTGGCGCCGCCCGGCCCAGACCTCGAAGCCCTGTGGTCCCCACATCCCATCGAAGTAGCGCCGCCCGCGGCTGTAGCTGTCCCCCTCGTAGAGACAGTCGAAAGATTTCCCCAAGGTCACACCGGTACGGCTCACCGCGAGCACCGTCACACCGGAGCGGCTGAACGTAATCATCGTCGTCGGTCCCCAAGGGCCAGTTCACCGGCCCGCAAGGGAAAGTTCCCACATCATCAAAAAAAGAACTAGACTTGAAGTGGAATTTTGTTATCAGGACGAAATCACGACGACAATACTTACCCACATCCGGGTTGATTATTTCGAAGTGTCCTCGGTGGATTTCCGAGCTTGGGCTTTTACTAGCGACTTGCGACGGGCCTTGACCGAACGCTGCATCTCCATCTCCCCGCGGGGCGGCTTCATCCTCGGGCCAATCTCCGCGATGCGCCCAGCCAGTTCCGCCCGGTCTTCCGGCTTAAGGCCGTAGCGGTCCTCTGATGTCCACGGGATGCAGGTGACCACCTTGGAGCAAACACTCCTCAACTCGCGAACCTTGATGCGGGCGAGGGCCCAGCCGTCGCGGTTGCCCTGCTCCCGCTCCTGGGCGGTGACGATTTCGAGAAGGCGAAACTCCCGCTCGATTGCTTCGTGGAGGATGAGCGCCTGGAAGTCGGTGAGGTAGATGGGTGGATTGAGAGCAAACATCCAGCGGCCCAAAACGCGACAATAGCCGGGCTTACCTCACCGCGACACGTCAGCCCATGACTCTACATGTCACGTTGTCAGGTGAGCGAAAATCTGGATTGGAGTGGGCACCAACTCCCGCGATCACGTCCATGCCAGCCCCCATCCCTGCCTCCACTCGCACATCGACATGCTGTAGCCTATTCTGAGCATCTAGTCGGAGGCCACATGGCGATAGTCACCCGTCGATTTCACTACCACGAGAAGGGCAACCACGATGAGACGTGGCACGCTCTCGCCCGAGATACCGAGACGGGCGAGGTGTTCGTTCAGAAGGAGTGGGCGCACCGGGAGAACGTGGGCGACTGCCGTGCGGAGTTAGCTGCCTTCTTAGCGTCCAACGACAGCACCGCGCGCACCAACCTGTTGAAGCTGATTGGCTCGCTGGTTCCTGACAACGGTTGAGGCGGGCCGCGTCAGCTCCTCGTAAGCGTCGAACCGCCGGATGACCTCGGCGCGCACCGCCTTGGCTTTCTCGGTCTTGGAGAGGATGCAGACGAGGAGGGCTTGCTGGCGGTTCAGGTAGAAGGCGCTTGCAGGACGGCCTCCGGTTTAGATGAGATCCATCCGAAGCCCCCCCCCGAACGCCTCCAACTCGTCCCGGTTCGGCTCAATGACGTTCTGACGGACCTTGCGGGGCTCAGCCATCCCGAGCTGTTCCGCTAGGGCTGTGTCCAGGACGCGCGCTTCGTTGTCCATGACGGTGATGGTGAGCGCCGGAACGGAGGCGCGGACGGTCTCAGTGATGACGGACTTGAGCTTGCGCATGGGCATGCCTTTCCGGCTCCCGCTCGGGGTAGCCTGCCCTCCCCGGCCCCCCGCTCCCCCCCTCATGGGACCCGTAAGCCGGAACGCTAATACCGCTGTCCAACGTACTTACCCTCGGCGTTGAAGCTGAAGGATTGCTCATAACCGAAGGCGTTCCAGAACCTATCGAAGACCGGTCGCAAGACCGCCTCATCGGTCTGTTGTGGGTCCGTAATGATGGCTTCGGGCAGCAACAGTGCATCGGCTCGCACTGTGCGTTGCAGGCCGAAGGGGTGCCGAGCCGCCGCAAGGTAATGCCCGCGAACCCCGATGAGAGACAGGAAAACGTAGAGAGGTAACTCGACACCCTTCTTCGATAGCTTCGTCCGGTACTCCCTTAGTGCGGACAAGGCGGCCCACTCGACTGACGAAGCGGGTACGTACAGACCATCCTCGCCTTTGTGGCCCGCTGTTGCCGCTCCCTCAATGATCCCTGAGCGGAAGAGGAGCGAGTAGCCATAGGCGCCCTGCGGGTCGTGCTCTTGGCCGGAGAATGTTGCGAACCCCTCCAGGACATGGCGGGCATTGAAGCCGCCGGACATGGAGCCGAATGGACCGATGAGGTCGCGGCTGCTGTCGATCCCAATGTCCCTCTCTGCGGCGAACGCCTCTAAGGGCACCACATGGAGGACCACCTTGGCGCCGTCTCGCAAGCCCACAGGCCCTTCGGCCGCCTCAACGATGCCCAGCCGCTCGTTCCTGAAGCGGCGTATGCGGTCATGAAGTCCCTCCGCGGCGAGGAAGGCGGCGCGCACCTCGGCCACGTCCATGGATGTCTTCCCAGCATTGGTTCGGCCGTAGAAGTGCCCGTGGTTGCGGAAGGTTACTCGATGCGGTCCTAGGTAGCTCCGCGGCGTTCGAATAATCAGGAGGCCCCTGCCGTCCGTTCCGGGCAACCATTGCAGCTCGATGCGCGGTAAGCGGGGCTCCAAGCCGGACCGAAGGATGGCCTCCAAACGCAAGACCTCCGCATCCGGGTTGTCCAATTCAATGCCAGGGATGCCGGTGGCCTCGCCCTGAGCCTCCGTGATGCCGAACACGATGTCACCGCCAGCCGTGTTCGCGAGGGCGGAAACGTCGGCCAAGAACTCGCGCTTGTCGTCGTCTTTGCCGCCCACAGGGGCTTGCTTGAAGTCCAGGGTGCGACCTTCGCGGATACCCGCTTCCACCATCGCCGCCACATCGCTGAAGGTCAGCCCTTCGAAAGGCTTCGGGAGCATGGCAACACCTGTGTGGGAGGGGCAAAGGAGCGGATGCTAGCGTAACCCTACGTGCAGCCGCGGCTCCATGCCACTGCGTAGATGCCCGCTTCACTGCCGCTTACGCCGCCTTCGCGGGCTCGCTCAGCGCCCGATGCACGGACCCCTTGCCAATCCCGAGTTTCGCGGCGATGGCGGCCATGCTCAGCCCTTCCGCGGCGAGGGCCTTGATCTGGTCCGCCTTGGCCCGTGCGGTAGGCTTCCGGCCCTTGTAGGCGCCCTCCCCCTTGGCCTTGGCGATGCCCTCCCGCTGACGCTCCAGCATCATCTCCCGTTCGAACTGAGCGACACCCGCAAGAACGTTCAGCATCAGCTTGCCCGTGGGGGTCGCGGTGTCCACGCCCAGGTTGACGATGCGCAGAGCCACGCTCTTGGCCTCCAAGCCGGCAATGATGTTGCCCAGGTGGGTCACCGAACGGGCGAGCCGGTCCAGCTTCGTAACCACGATGGTGTCCCCTTCACGGGCGAACTCTAGGGCCGCCTCCAGGGCCTTGCGAGGGCCCACGGAGGACGCTTGCTCCTGATACAGCTTGGTACAGCCGAGGGCCGTCAGGTCGCGAGTTTGGGCCTCCAGACCGGCTTCCTGTTCCAGGGTGGAGGTGCGGGCGTAGCCGATGAGCATGAGAGGCGTTCCGGTCCGGATCGTTCCAATAGGTTCTAGGACGTTGAACCATGGGTCGTTCCGAAATGCAATACAACTTTCTTGGAACGGTTACGGTAGGAGCCTGGAACGTTCCACACGGGCAAGCCCTATTGGGACGATGGCACGAATGGATCGTGGAGCTGATGTGGTGAACTGGGCGACAATCCTTCAGACAGTCATTGGAGCTGGTATCGGGTCCGCCCTGATCCAGGGAGCGTTACCGATCCTCCGCGAGCAATGGGACCGCAGATCACGGGCGGCATACATGGCCATACGCCTAGCGGTGATCCTGGAAGCATATGCAGCTGCATGCTTCGATTTGATATCGACCAACGAGAATGCTCAGCACCGCCCGGATGAGCGACTTCCAGACTGGAAGGTGAACCTGCCGGAGCTAGCCGACTACCCCGACGATGCCGAAGGTTGGCGCGCCCTAGACCGCCAGCTCGCCGGTCGTGCGCTTGGTTTTCGTAACAAGGTCCGCGAAAGTCAGGGACTCATTCACGACACCATCTACTTCAACGACGACGCAATAGGTGACCACGTGGAACAAGAGGCGACAGCGCGCGGGCTGGAGGCATGGAGATTGGCGGTAGACCTCCGGGCGAAGCACAAGGTGGAGGCGGCGGAGAAGGTCTGGGACTACGTTGAACCTCTAGAGAAGATCGAGAAGCGGATTACGAAGCACGACCGCTGAGCTTGCCGGCGCCTGCCTCCCCCTCCCCGCACGTGCTTTTCTCGTGCGCCTGAACGCGATACCGCGCGGGATACCGGGCCCGCGTCTGGAGGGGGTGCCAGGGGGGAAACCCGCCGCGCCAATCTGTCGATGCCCTTACAGATTTTTTCGGTGAAACAAAGCGGGTCCCTACCGGCTGTCCTATGCGACTAGTTCTCGCTTGCGTCTCGCTCCGTTTCCGGGATCGACGCAGCCTCCTGATGGCTGGAGCTGGGAAGTTCTGGAGGCTTCTTTGGGCCCGTCACAGTCTTGCTGCGGCTCTTTTGGGGTTTGGGCTCTTCTTCGCCGGGGGGTTTGATCCCTCCAGAGACACGCGAGAACAGTCGCTCTAGCGGCTGAACGACCCAAGGAACTTCCAGCCAATTAGCAAGTCCAATTAGTCCGGCCAGAATGAACCCAGATATTATTAGAAAGGCGAGATTGCTATCGAGAAACTTGTAGAGGAGGGCTTCGAGGAGCACGCTTACGGCGAGCAACCAGAAAAAGCGTTCAATACGCCTCTCGGCCCTTTCCTCTTGAAGTTGACTTTCGAGGACGGCGCTAGTTAACGAGGTCGGTCCCAGGTCCCTTGAAGTAAAAAGGGAGTCAGTTCTCGACGTCCCCCGCACGGAGCCTGTCGTGGTACTCCTGGTTGATGTCTTCGTCGGAGATTTGGACCCCTCTTGCCCCTGGGACATAGTTCTTCGCCCAAGCTCCATCTTCCCAGTGCGTGATTTCGACTAGTTCACTGGCAGGCTTGCTGAGAAGATCGCGGCAGATGCCCATTAAGAACTCACGCCGCGGATCATCATCCCCAAAACGCCGGGCGTCGAGAAAAACGTCACTAACAGGGCGTGAGCCGAACATACGAACCTTTCTATAAAGTGAAGGTTCTACCGGGCCGTAGTCCCACGCCTCAAACGAGCCCTCAAAGAGAGGCTCACCGTCGTTCTGGCCCATATAAGTCATTTGGGCGAGATAAAGCGTTTTTTGAAGCTGGAGATTGGTCACGCTCCAGCCTCCACGCTCACATATGAATTTGCAGACTGAATCTAGACGTGCTGCCATTTTCAATAAGCAACCTGCGTCATTGCTGCCGCAGCCTGCTCCTCCTTCGGCGCGATGAGGCGTGCCTATCCATATTCTATGTCAAGGCATGTGGTTTAATAAAGAGTGGATGTTCACGCAACGTTCTTCAATAGGCGACAAAATGACGCGGTTATCGCCTGATAAAAAGTTTGCTGGTTTGGAGTCGCCCGAACCATGGAAGGGACCATTGGAACCACGCTGCCTCACAGCGAGGAGCCGCCTCCACATGCGCAGCTACGGAGTTCGAATCCCCACCTGCTACTAAACTCCGACGCACTCTGATGTGCTGCTACAGGCAGGTGCTACAGCAACAGGGATACCTGTATCATAAGCGTCTGATATATATGATATTTTAGGAGTGGCGTGGAATGTCCCACCCCTTCCGCCAGTTTCGTTTCCGCCAAGTTCTTCCCCGAAATGCGCCCGCCACGGCGCCCCAGGCGCCGCTGAGAGCTGGATCGACTTGGGCTTGACAGTCCGGCGCTCGACCCTCCGGCCGTTCGGCTATCAGCCTCCGTCCTGTCCCGTGCCCGATCGCCCGGCGCCGGCGGGTTGTCCACCGATGGTGGTGCCGTCCGGAGTGCGTTCTGCGGCGGGGGTCGCGGGGATCAGGTCGATGGCGTCGTAGGACAGGCCGGGGCTGAGAAAGCCGATGCCCCGGATGCCGCTCGCGATCGCGAGACGGAGTTCGTTCCGGCCGACGCGCAGCGCGGAGGCCGGGAGCGCGATGGCGTAGATCCGGTTGTTGCCGCGATAGGTGCCGACCGTCAGCGTGCGGCTCCTGGGCTGCGGGGTGGAGACCTGCGGCGGCGCCTGCCAGCCGTTGAGGGCGACCGCCGGCCTGGCGCCCGCGAAGGCCGCGGTGATGCCGATGCGCAGCGTCATGGCGGCGACCTGCGACCGGGTCAGGGTGAAGCGGATCCGCACGGGCGTGTTGACGTCCGCCCACTGATAGGCGGGAAATCCGGTCGCCGCCTGGGATTGACCGACCACGAACGGCGGCGTCGACCACGGCGCCATCCGGATGTCGGAGGGATGCATGGTCGTCACCCGGTCGCCGTTGAGAAACCCGGACGGCGTCCCGTCCCAGGTGCCGATGCGCCAGATCGCCTTGTCGCGGGCGGGATCGGCGTCGATCCGGAGGGTGGGAAGGGACGTGGTCGTTCCCGCGCGCACGTCGACGTCGCCCGCCGCCACCGCGCGTTCCGACTTGTAGACCGTCAGCCGATAGGTCCCGGGCAGCAGGCCCTCCCGCGCGAAGGTCCCCGCGCCCGGTCGAGCCTCGGTCCAGTATTGGGCCTGCACGTTGGCGAAGCCGATGGTGTAGCCGAAGGCCGCATCCATGCCGTCGAGGCCGGTGCCGGTGACCGTCCCGCGCCCCTCCGGTGCGACGTATCCCGTCAGGCCCATGCGGCCGAACCAGGACGTGTCGAGCGGATCGGGCGTCCCGCCCGTCGTGAACGCCAGGGCGTAGCCGTCGAGGATGCCGGTCCGGAACGGCTCGGTCTGCGCCTCGCCGTAATTCACGATGTAGGTCAGTTCCTGATCCGTATCGGTGCCCTGATCGAGCAGGCTGCGGTAGAACGGCCCGCCCGATCCGCCCTCGTTGTCGTCGCGCACCATCCAGGCGGCCACGCCCGGCCCGCGCGCGCCGAAGAAGCGCCAGTCCTTGAGGCGCAGGTTCGAATAATGCTTGGAGCGGGTCTGGCCGTCGGGCCGCCCGAACACGTCGTGCGCCTCGACCAGACGGTCGGTCCCGGTCAGGTTCGACGGCTCCGGCCCCTCGGGCAGCACCGCGCGCCGGAGTCGCGCGATGTAGCGCACCAGGCCCAGGCGCGGTTCACGCGTGAAGGTGGTCGCCATGAAGATCGTCGCCACGCCGCGCCTGGCCATGTAGGCGTGGATCAGGTCGCCGGCCCGGACCGTCACCTTGATATGATCGGCATCGACGCGCGTCGCCGCGACGCTGGCGGTCGTCTGCCCCTCGTACAGGCCCGGGAAGCCGATATTGACCTGACTGCCCTTCGCGGGATCCTGATATTCGACGTCGTGCCAGCGCATCGACACGATGTCGCCGACCCCCTTGCCGGAGCCGTCCGCGGCCCCGCTCCGGACCGTGAACACGAGGCCCGCCCCAGTGTTCACCGTGATCGATGTGGCGTCCTCGCTGAGCCCGAAGGATGACGCGGCGGACAGCGCAGGAAGCGGACGGGCGGTGAGGAGCAGGCCGACGGCCACCGCCAGCCCCCGCGCGCCGGACGATCGGAATCGGGCCTTCGACATGCGATTCGATCCTGTCACGCCGACGCTCCCTCCGGGGCGGCCCGAAAGCAACCCGTCCGGCTGACACAACGCCGGCGATCTCAGGCTTCGCCGCCCCGGAGCGTCGTCCCGGTGACGCCCCCGCCGGCTTCCCGGTTGACCCCGGACCCAACCCCAACTCCAGCCCCAGCGTCGATGACGGTCGTCACCGGGTCGCGAACGTGATGCTGATCGCCGCCTTGGCGACGAGGCCGGGGTTCGGCAGGGCATTGAGGTACTGGGTGTAGCGCTTGTCGAAGGCGTTCTGCAGGATGAAATCCGCCTTGATCCGGTCGTTGACCCGGTAGGAGGCGAAGAAATCCACCAGCGCGTAGGCCTTGGTCGCCAGGATGGTGGCGCCGGGCGGGACGTCGGTGCGGGCGTCGACGAGGTTCAGGCGGGAGCCGACGGTCAGGCGGTCGTCGAGGAAGCGCAGGCCCAGGGTGGTGCTGATCCGGTCGGGCGGCACGGTGAGGAGGGTCTGGCGGGTGGCCCTGTCGCGGCCCTCGGTGTGGGTGGCCGCGAGGGAGACGAAGCCGCCACCCCAATCGTAGGCGCCCTCGAGCTCGACCCCCGAGAGCTCGCCCTGCGCGATGTTGCGGTACTGGAACGACTGGACCGGGATGACGCAGGGGAAGCGCCCCGGAATCCGGGCGCAGATCGAGGCCGGGATGCCCGCGAGGGCGGGCACGAAGTAGGTCGGTCCCACCGCCTCCATGTTGATGAAGTCGTCGATCTCATTCTGGAAGACGTTGAGCTTGGCGCGGAACACGTCGCCGGGGACCAGCACCTCGTTGTATCTCAGGTTGACGCCGCCCTCGACGGTGCGGGCCACCTCCGGGCGCAGGGCCGGGTTCGGCAGAATGCTGAAGGCCGGGAAGGGGTGGATGCCCTGGACCAGCGTCTCGGTGATCGAGGGCGCGCGGTAGCCCTCGGCGTAGGTGCCGTAGACCTCGATGCCGGCGAAGGGCGAGACCCCCACGGTGATCTTGGGCGAGACCCGGTCGCCGCTGGAGCGATAGGCGCCCCCCGACAGCGCGTAGGTATCGTAGCGCAGGGCACCGATCACCCGGAGCCAGTCGGCGTAGCGGATCTCGTCCTGCACGAAGGCGCCAGCGAGGGTGCGCGACCCCGAGGGCGTGAAGGCGCCGCCGAAGCCGCCGGCCCGGTCGCTGGTGCGCACACGATTCTGAACCAGATCGCCGCCGACCGTGAGGGCGTGGCGCAAGGGCCCTGTGTCGAAGCGGGCCGTGTTGTGGGCGTCGAAGCCCGTGGTCTCGAGGTCGTAGGTGATGCGGTCGCCCGCCCGGGTGCCGAGGCGGCCGTAGAGGCCGCTCGCGGTGTCCTGCAGGTAGGTCAGGTCGTTATGCGTGGTGGTGGCGTAGCCCTTGAGGCTGACATCGATCAGGGGCACGTCCGGCCGGGCGAATCGATAGCCCAGCGTATAGGTGTCGGCCTGCACCGCGTTGGCGAAGCGCGCACCGGCGTTGTTGGGGCCTGCATTGGTGAAGTCGAAGCGCTGCAACAGGGCCGTGCCGCTGATCTCGTGGCCGTCGGCGGGCCGGATATTGATCTTGGCGAGGCCCGCGGACAGTTCGTTGCCGGTGTCCGGCACCGTCGTGCCGAAGCCCTCGCGGTAGGGGCCGTTGTTGCGGAACACGAACTGCCCGAACACGTCGGCCGCCGTTCCGATGCGGGCGCCGAGCGCGGTCGCGTTCACGAAGCGCTGGCCGTTGGTGCCGAAGCCCTGCTTCTGCGCGGCGCCGGCCGTCTCGTCGGGGGCCAGGATGTCGTCGATCGACCGGGTCCGGAAAGACGCGACGCCGCCGATCGCGCCCGAGCCGTAGATGGTGGCGGTCGGACCCCGGGTGATGTCGACGCCGCCGACCAGTTCGGGATCGAGGTAGAACACGCCGTTGGCGCTGTGCCCCGAGGTCTGGAAGTCCTGACGCGCGCCGTCGATCAGGACGTTGACGCGCCCGAAATCCTGCAGGCCCCGGATGTTGATCGCCTGGGCCGGATCGCTCGGGTTCTCCTGCGTGGTGACGCCGGGGACGTCGCGCAGCACCTCCGAGAGGCGGCTCGGCTGGATGCGGTCGATCTGCTCCCGGGTGACCACGCCCGTGCCCGAGAGGGCGTCGACCGCGCGGCCCGGGGTCTTCGTCGCGGTGACCGAGATGGTGTCGAGGCTGATATCGGCCCCGGGCGGCCCCCTCCGGGCCGGCGCCAGGCTCTGCGCCGAGGTCGCGTCCTGTGCCTGCGCCGCGCCGAGCGCCGTCATCGAGACGCCGAGCGCCAGCCAGGCACGGTGAGACAGTCGAGACATGGGTGCATCCGCCCAGAGCGCAGGGGAACCGTTGGCTGGCTGGCGGAGGGCTGGCTGGCTGATGTCCGGGTGGTCTGCGGTCCGGTCCGGGATGGGTCAAGCGACCGTGTCGGCTCTGAGTCTGGAAGCATTCGGATCTGCCAGCGGGTCAGTCTGCAGGGATTCCAGATCCGCTTGATTCCAAGGGTGCTTGTGACATTCCCGCCATACGCCGCGGCGGCAGCACGAAGGGCTGGCCGGGCTCCGGCAGCTGGCCGACCCGCCACGGCACGCCGAACACCCGCGCCAGGAGATCGTCCCGGATCACCGCGGCCGGCGGGCCGCGGGCGACGATCCGTCCGGCCTCCATCACCAGAAGGAGGTCGGCATAGGCCGCCGCGAGGTTGAGGTCGTGCAGGATCGCCACCACGGCGGCCCCCTCGGCGGCGACCCGCGCGGCGGCCTCGAGCAGTCCCGTCTGGTGGCGCAGATCGAGGCTCGCCGTCGGCTCGTCCAGGAAGAGCACCTGCCGCGGCGCCACCGTTCGCCCGGCCGCGATCTGGCACAGGGCGCGGGCGAACTGCACCCGGGCCTGCTCGCCGCCGGACAGCGTCGCGTAGGTCCGGTCCGCCAGGTGGGTGACGTCCGCCCGCCGGAGCGCGTCGGCCAGGAGCGCGTCGCGGGTCCGGCGGTCGAGGCGGCGGCCGATGCCGTCGAGGCCGATCCGCGCCACCTCGGCGGCGGCGAACGGGAAGGCCAGCCGCGTCGCCTGCGGCATCACCGCCCGCAGGGTCGCGAGGCGCCAGGGCGGGATCTCTGCCGCCGGTTCGCCCGCATAGGCGAGGCTGCCGGCCAGGGGCCGCAATTCGCCGCTGAGGAGCCGCAGCAGGGTGGATTTGCCGGCGCCGTTGGGGCCGACGATGACCTGCACCGTTCCGGGTTCGGCCTCGAAATCGGCCGCCTCCACCAGGCGCCGCCCGCCTGCCGCATAGGACAGGCCGCGGCCGACGAGCAGGGCGGACTCAGTCATGCGCCACGCTCGACCGGCCCAGCAGGAGCCACAGGAAGGCGGGCGCGCCGACGAGCGCCGTGACGATGCCGATCGGCAGTTCGGCCGGCGCCACCACGAGGCGGGCCGCCACGTCCGCCAGCACCAGCAGCGTCCCGCCGAGGACGGCGCAGGCGGGCAGCAGCCGGCGATGCTCCGGGCCGATGAGGAGGCGCAGGGCATGGGGCACCACGAGCCCGACGAAGCCGATGACGCCGGCTGCCGCGACCCCGGCGCCCACCGCCAGGGCGACCAGCAGGATGACGCGGCGCTTCAGCCGTTCCACCGCGATTCCGAGATGGAAGGCCTCGGCCTCGCCGAGCACGAGGGCGTTGAGCCCGCGCCCGAGCCAGGGCACGAGGACGAGGACGGGCAGGATCGCGAGGGCGCTCGCCAGGACCTTGGCCCAGGTGGCTCCGCCGAGGCTGCCCAGCAGCCAGAAGGTGAGATCGCGCAGCTGCCGGTCGTCGCTGGCATAGACCAGGAGGCCGGTGAGTGCGCTGGCCAGGGCCGCCAGGGCGATCCCGGCCAGGAGCAGGGTCGCCACCGAGGTCCGCCCGGCCCGGGAAGCCACGACGTAGAGCGCGAGGGTCGCGGCGAGCCCGCCCAGGAACGCGGCGGCAGGCAGGATCGCTTCAGGCAGGATCGCTTCAGGCAGGATCGCTTCAGGAAGGATCGCATCGGGCAGCGGGCCGGCGAGGCCGAGGGCGGCGCGCAGGCGATCGCCGAGGACGATCACCGTCGCGGCGCCGAGGCCGGACCCGGCCGAGACGCCGACGAGGGCGGGGTCGGCGAGCGGGTTCCGGAACAGGCCCTGCATCAGGGCGCCGGACACCGCGAGGCCCGCGCCCACCAGGAGGCCCAGGAGGGTGCGCGGCAGGCGGATGTTGAGGATCACCAGGGCATCGCGGGCGGCGCCGGTATCGCCACCGCCGGGCTCCCCTCCCCCATGCAGCAGAATTGCGGCGACGCGGCCCGGAGGAATGGAGACCGCGCCGAGGCCGAGTGACATCAGCACGGCGCCTGCGAGGACCAGGCCGAGGATCGCCCAGACGACGAGGCCGGGCCTGCGCGCGCCGGACGGCCTCGCGGCCCGCGCCTCAGCCATGCCGGAGGTCCGGATAGGCGCGCCGCATCAGGGTGTCCGCCGCCTCGGGCGTGCGCGGCCCGAATCCCAGGAGCGTGAGCCCGTCCAGGATCACCAGCGCGTGGGCGGCCGCCGCCGGGGTCCGGCCCAGGGCGGTTCCGGGCGCGAACACCGTCTCTGGAGTCGGCGGGGTGCCCTCCGGCGCCATCATCACGACGAGATCTGGAGCGGCCGCCACGATCGCCTCGTCGGTGATCGGCTTGAAGCCCTCGAGGTCGGCGGCCGCGTTGCGAAGCCCGGCGAGCTTCAGGATGCCGTCCGCTGCGGAGTTGCGCCCGCCGACCATCACCCGGCCATGGGCGAGGGAGAGAATGACGAGGGCCGGAATCGGGTGCTCGACCCGGCGGCGCGCCTGCGCCAGGGCGGTGAAGCGGTCCGCCACCGCCTGCGCGAGGCCGCCGGCCTCCGCCGCGAGCCCCGCGAGGCGGCCCACCTGCCGGATCTTCTCCAGCACCCCCTCGGCGGAGGGCGGTTCCCGAACCCAGCGTACCGGCACGCCCGCCTCCGCCACCAGGGCCAGCACGGCCGGGGGGCCCGCCCCCTCGGCGGCGATGACGAGATCGGGCGCCACGGAGAGCAGACCCTCGGCGGAGAGCGCCCGCAGGTAGCCGGCATTCGGCTTCAGCCGCTGGACCTCGGCCGGATAGAGGCTGGTGGTGTCGACGATGGCGATGCGCGGAGCGGCCCCGAGAGCCCACAGGATCTCGGTCACGGCGCCCCCCAGGGAGGCGATGCGGACGGCCGGCGCCTCTGCCCGTGATGCCTCCGCCCGTGATGCCTCCGCCCGGGATGATTCCGCCCGTGATGATTCCTCCCGCGGCGCTTCCGCCCGCGCGGGCCGGACCATCAGCGCGCAGCCGGCGGCGAGGAGCGCGGCGCGGCGGGTCGAGGCGGGCGCGCGGGTCATTTGGTGAGGATCAGCTTGTCGTTGGCGGTGATCCGCAGGCGGTAGCGGTCGCTTCCGTGCAGGATGGTGATTTCGCGCTGCCCACGCAGGAGGGCCTGCGTGCTGACCTCCGCCGGCACGCCCGGCGGCCTCGGCATCGCGGGGGCCTGGCTTGGGTGGGGCGCAGGGTTTGCGCCATCCGGGAAAGGCATGGGATCGAACTTCCAGGCTATGTCTTTTAGTTAAAACAACTAAAAAGAACGCTGACGAGCATGTATGCTGATAAATATTCTCGACAGCCATCGCAAGCGGGTCTATCGCACGGCTCTCATCAGATCATCCAAGAGGTTTTCCGTGTTCATCGCCATGAATCGCTTCAAGGTCGTCAAGGAGGCCCAGGCCGAATTCGAGCAGGTCTGGCTCACTCGCGACAGCCGCCTCGGCGAGATGGCGGGCTTCGTCGCCTTCGAACTGCTGCGCGGCCCGGAGGCCGACGACCACGTGCTCTACGCCTCGCACACCGTCTGGCAATCGAGGACCGATTTCGATGCGTGGACGCAGTCGGAGCAATTCCAGGCGGCGCATCGCCGCCTGCCCTCGGCGAATCCCCTCTACCACGGGCACCCGAGCTTCGAGGGCTTCGAAGCCATCCGGGCCTGATCCGGTAGGACAGGGCGAGGCGGCGCTTCGCGCACCGCAGGGTGGGGGAAGCAGCCCGACCGTTGGGACTTTGTTCGGTCGAAGCGTCAAGAGGACGGACCTTCGTGGTCGCGTCCGAAGTGCGCCCGCACCGGATATTCAGGGGCCGCCCGGCTTTCGAGGACGGCGCGATGTCGCGTTGAAAGGTCGGGTCAATGAATCTCGCTGCGTCGGACCGGTGATCGCGGCCGTCGTGACGGCACGGTCTGGCGACCCGATCAGGAGTCTCGACGTGGCGTGCGGGTCCATTGCCGATCGTCCGGGGACGGCGCCTGGGAACGGCTTTCCGATCCTCGCCGGGTCCGCGGGGGCATCGATTCGGGCCGCTGGATCGGCCTCATCCCACGGGATGGCCCGATGCTGCCGGGGCGCGGGCGCCGCGGCGGCTCGCCCGCGGCTGCCCGTCTGGTGATCAGGTGGCGGCGGGCCGGCCGCGCAGGAGGCCGCCGAAGCTGTGGAACGGCAGCCACAGCAGCTTCAGGAACGCCCGGATCGTCAGGACGGCGGCGACGGTGAAGAGCGCCAGCAGCGTTTTGATCATGGGGTAGACTCCTTGTCCGAGGCCGCAACGGCTGCGTGTTCCAGGATCCCGGCCGTTCCCAATGGGCTCGGAGAAACGGGCGGGATTAAGGACGGGCCGATGAATTTCCGACGCGCCGGCGCGATCGCGGCGCGAATGCCGTCCTCGGCCTCCGTCCCGTGCTCCCGCCCCGGCTCCCGCCCGGCCCGTATCGCGGATCGACGGCGTTACAGGCGCGTGGCCAAGCTGGGGTCGCAGTGGTTAATAAAGCGTGGCGCGGGCCCGGGCGGGCGGTCCGCAAGGGACCCTGCCATGAACCTCGACCTCCCGTCATGACCCTCGACCAGTTGCGGATTTTCGTAGCGGTGGCCGAGCGCGAGCACGTCACCCGCGCCGCCGAGGCGCTGAACCTGGTCCAGTCGGCGGTGAGCACCGCCATCGCCACCCTGGAGGGCCGCCACGCCACCAAGCTGTTCCATCGGGTGGGGCGCGGCATCCAGCTGACCGAGGCCGGCCGGGTTTTCCTGGCGGAGGCGCGGGCCGTGCTGGCCCGGGCCGAGGCGGCCGAGCTGGTGCTTGCCGATCTCAGCGGGCTGCGCCGGGGCACCCTGGCGATCCAGGCGAGCCAGACCATCGCCAGCCACTGGCTGCCGTGCCACCTGGTGGCCTTCCGCCGGGCCTATCCCGAGATCGCGATCCGGCTGGAGGTGGGCAACACGGCGGACGCGGCCTCTGCCGTGCGCGAGGGCCGGGCCGAACTGGGCTTCGTCGAGGGCGTGCTCGACGATCCCGCGCTCGCCAGCACCGATGTGGCCTGGGACGACCTGGTGCTGGTGGTGGCGCCCGGGCATCCCTTGGCGGAGGACAGGGCGATCGGCCTCGACGATCTCACGGCGACGCCGTGGGTGCTGCGCGAGTCCGGCTCCGGCACCCGCTCGGCCTTCGAGGCCGCGCTGGAGGCCAAGGGCCTGTCGCCCGGCCGCCTCACGGTGGCCCTGGAACTGCCCTCGAACGAGGCGGTGCAGGCCGCCGTCGCGGCCGGTGGCGGAGCGAGCGTGCTCTCGGCCTCGGTGGTCTCCGGGGGCCTGGGCGCCGGCACCCTGGTGCGGGCCCGGTTCGCCCTGCCGTCGCGGCCCTTCCGGGTCCTGCGCCACCGGGCGCGCTATCGCAGCCGCGCGGCGGATGCGCTGCTCGCCCTGATCGCGGCGGCGACCGAGGCCTGACGGCGGCGAGAGTCTTTCGTTTCCGTTTGTCGTGTCGGGATAATCGGTTTCCACGGATCCCTGCCAAACTCTACAGGATGCCGAGGCCGTGGATCAGCCCGAGGCTGACCGCGCCCAGCGCCAGCAGGGAGAGGATCACGGCACACGTCACCCGCAGGCCGGCCCGCGCCACGACCCGGACATCGACCCCGAGACCGAGGGCCGCCATCGACACCACGGTGAGGAGGTTGGCGCTGCCGGACAGGGCCGGAAGGGCCGCTTCGGGGATCAGCCCGGCCGAGCGCAGCCCCGCCAGGGCCAGGAAGGCGAGGATGAACCACGGCACCAACTGGTGCAGCGCGACGCGGCCCTCCGCCCGATCCCGTCCCGAATCCGGCCCTGAATCCGGCGCTGGCCGGGGCCGGCTTAAAGAGAGCGCCAGCACCACGGGGCCGAGCATCAGAACCCGCACGAGCTTGACCAGGGTACCGACCTGCACGCTGAGCAATCCGATGGGTGCGGTGGCGGCGAGGACCTGCGGCACGGCATAGACCGTGAGGCCGGCGAGCACGCCGTACTGCATCGGCGAGAGGCCGAGCAGCGGCACGAGCAGCGGCAGCAGCAGGACGACCAGCACGCCGAGCACCGCCGTGAAGGCGATGGCGGCAGCGACCTCCTCGCCATCGGCCCCGATGACCGGCGCGGTGGCGGCGATGGCCGAATTCCCGCAGATGGAATTGCCGCAGGCCACCAGCATCGCCATGCGGTGGTGCAGGCCGAGCGCCCGGCCGACGCCGTAGCTCGACGCGATCGCGACCGCCACGACCCCCGCGATGCCGAGGAGGAGCCCGGGTCCCGCCGCCCACAGCGTGCCCAGGCTGAGCGAGGCGCCCAACAGCACCACGGCGACCTCCAGGACGGTCTTGGCCCCGAAGGCGATGCCGGGCTGCCAGCCCGGTGCCGGAACCCACAGGCTCCGGACCAGCGTGCCGATCAGGATGGCGAGGACCAGGGACTCGAGCCAGGCCCGGCCGAAGACGGCAACCTCGACCGCCTCGAGCAGCATCGCCCCTGCGGTGACCGCGAGGCAGAGCCCGAGGCCGGGAACCACAGTGCCGGAAATCACGGTGCCGGAAACCATAAGGCGCAGCGTCGCGGCGGCCGGGTGACGATCTGCCGGTGGGGGTCGGATGGACATGGTCGGCTCCGGGTTGACGCCCGTACCGTCTCATAACCCCATCATTCGATCCAACAGAACGTCAAGATGACTTTGTTCAATAAATGAGATGAAAAAGGAATCGACGAGACCGTCCCGCAGGATCGTCATCGGAAAAGAGACGGTCTCGACGAAGATCGAGCGCGGATCGTGCCGGATCGCGGCACGTCCCTGGCAAGGGACGCTCCGGCAGGGTTGCAGGGTCGGCAGACCCGATTCTCGTTCGAGAGCGATCCGGGGCAAAAGGACGTTCCTCGGCAAGGGCGCGCGATCGGCCCTTCCGGCGACGCGAAGCGAGAGACCGCATGACGAACCGACGCTGCATCCTCCTCGGCGCCCGCGTCCAGGAGGGGGCCGGTCGCCTGGGCTGCGACATGGGGCCGAGCGCCTATCGGGCGGCCGGCCTGGCCGAGACCCTGTCGGGCCTCGGCCTCGACATCGTCGATGCGGGCGACCTCGCGCCGGCCGCCATCGTCGCGCGCGACCATCCGAACCGGGCGCTGCGCCATCTCGGGGCCTTCGCGGCCTGGACCGAGGTCCTGGCGGCGGCCGCCTATGCGCACAGCGCCGACGCGCTCCCGATCTTCCTCGGTGGCGACCACAGCCTGTCGGCCGGCACCCTGTCGGGACTCGGCCGCCGGGCGGCCCAGGAAGGGCGTCCGCTCTTCGTGCTCTGGCTCGACGCGCACGCGGATTTCCACACCCTCGACACCACGACGAGCGGCAACCTGCACGGAGTCCCCCTCGCCTACGCCACCGGGCGCCGGGGCTTCGCCGCCTTCCTGCCGGCGCCGCCCGCCCCCATCGACCCGCGCAACGTCTGCCTGATGGGCACCCGCAGCCTCGATCCGGCGGAGCGCGTGGCGGTGCTGGAGGCCGGCGTCCTGATCCACGACATGCGCAGCATCGACGAGGCCGGGGTCGTGGCACCCCTGCGGGCGTTCCTCGGCCGTGTCGCGGCGGCCGGCGGCCGCCTGCATGTCAGCCTCGACGTGGATTTCCTGGACCCCGGCATCGCCCCGGGGGTCGGCACGACGGTGCCGGGCGGCGCGACCTTCCGCGAGGCCCACCTGATCATGGAGATGCTGCACGATTCCCGCCTCGTCGGCAGCCTGGACCTCGTCGAACTCAATCCGTTCCTCGACGAGCGGGGGCGGACGGCGCATCTCATGGTCGATCTCGCCGCGAGCCTGATGGGCCGGACCGTGCTCGACCGGCCGACGCAGAGCTACTGATGCCGGATCGCGGCGGGCGGTTCGGCATGGCTTTCCGATCAAGTCGGAGCATCTCAGGATTGTAAAAAATTACCCAAGCTCGTGTGAGGTCTTTCGTAAGATATCTTAAGATAATTCCGGGCATCGACAAGATTCAACGGGACCGCATCATGCAGGCCGAAGCGCAGTTCGAGGAGCAGGAGCGACTGGCGGCCCTCGATCGCTACGACATCCTCGACACCCCGCAGGAGGAAGTGTTCGACCGCATCACCCGGCTGACCCGGCGGATCTTCGACATGCCGATGTCGACCATCACGCTCATCGATGGACATCGCCAGTGGTTCAAGGCGCGGTCGGGCGTGGACGCCTGCGAGACCCCGAGGGGACCCGCCCTCTGCGATGTCGCGCGGCACGCGCCGCGCGCCCTCGTGGTCCCGGATACCACCGCCGACGATCGCTTCGCCCGCAATCCCTTCGTGGTCGGCGCGCCGCATATCCGGTTCTATGCCGGTGCGCCGTTGCGCACGCCGCAGGGGCACAGCATCGGCACCCTGTGCACCATGGATACGCGGCCGCGCCCCTTCCCCGACGATGCGGTCGCGTCGCTCACCGACCTCGCGAAGATCGTGATGAGCGAACTGGAGCTGCGTCGCATCGCCATGACCGACAGTCTCACGGGCGCCCTGTCGCGCGGCGCCTTCCGGGCGGAATGCGAACGCACCCTGGACCTGGCGCTGCGGCATCGCCACGCCCTGAGTTGCATCATGATGGACCTCGATCACTTCAAGGCCATCAACGACCTGCACGGCCACCCGGTCGGCGATCGGGTCCTGTCGGAGGTGGCCGAGAGCTGCCGTAGGGGGCTTCGGGTCTCCGACGCCTTTGGCCGGGTGGGGGGCGAGGAATTCGCGGTTCTTCTGCCGCACACCGATCTGGCCGCGGCGATGATCGTCGCCGACAAGCTGCGCGCGTCCGTCGTCCAGCTGCAGGTGCCGACCGCCCCCGGCACCCTTCGGGTGAGTGCCAGCTTCGGCGTCGCGGCGCTGGACGCCTCGGTGAACGGCCTCGATGCCCTCTTGGGGCATGCCGATGCCGCCCTCTACACCGCCAAGACCGGGGGGCGGAACCGCTGCGCGGCCTGGACGCCGACTGCCGCCCCGCTCCCGTCGCAGCCCCTGCGCCGTCGGGTGCTGAAGGCGGGCCAGATCACCTTCAACGGCGGTCGCTCGGTCCTCGATTGTACCGTGCGCGGCCTGTCCGAGACGGGGGCGGGCTTGCGGATCGTCAGCACGGCCGGCGTGCCGGAGACCTTCAAGCTGGCGATCGGGGCCGACCAGGTCTCCCGCCTGTGCCGGATCGTGCTCAGGAGCGAGGGACAGCTCGAAGTCGAGTTCGTCTGAGGGCAAGATCCCAGGGGCAAGATCCCAGGAGCAAGATCCCAGGGGCAAGATCCCAGGGGCAAGATCCCAGGGGCAAGATTCCAGGAGCACGATCCGAGAACAGGGACGTGTGCGGCGGCGGAAAGCCCGGTTCAGGCGAGCGCCCGGGCGTGGGATGGCTCGAGGCCGAGCAGGTCGGCGATCTCGGCCCGCGGTTCGCCGATCAGATCCGCCAGGGTGACCTGGTCGAGAACCGTCAGGAACGCGGTCAGCGCATCCGCCAGAACCTTCCGCAGGCGGCAGGCCGGAGTCAGGAGGCAGGCGCCTCCGGCAAAGCATTCCGCCATCGCGAAATCCTCCTCCGTGGCCCGGATGACGGTGCCGAGACGGATCTCCGCGGCCGGCTTTCCCAACCGCAGCCCGCCGCCGCGGCCGCGCATGGTCCGGATCATTCCCAATTGTCCCAGCTTGTGAACCACCTTGGTGAGATGGCTCTCCGAGATCCGATAGGCGCGGGCGATCTCCGCCGTCGAACTCTGACGTTCGCCGTTGACGCCAAGATACATCAGGATGCGGATGGCGTAATCGGTGTACAGCGTGAGCCGCATCGGGATTCCTTCGGACGTGCCAAGTTTAACTTCGCGAAGCGCTCGGCCTCCGCTTAGTGTTCAAGCTGGGTTCCACACCCTATCCGCCATCATCCTCTCTGAGGTTGCCTTCAGGTTCCCCAGATCGACGGCGATATTCCGTAAGTTGCATTGAAATTGAATATCACTCAGTGGAAATACTCGAAGTTATACTCTTCCGGGTGATGTGTATCATAAATAAAGTCTGATCGAACAGGGAGTCCTGCTGCAAATTTTGATTTTTGTTATATTTTTCCGAGGGGGCCGGACGGACCGGACCGTCGACGGCCCTGGTCCCGGCTGTCTCGGCCTAGACTGTCTCGGCCTACACGGCCCGCTTCAGGCCGGTACCCGCCGACCTGTCGTGATCACTCGGAGGTACGTGGAGCGGACCGAGGGGCGGTGCCGGACTGCCGGCGTTCTGCCCAGTCCCGGTCCCGCGCGGCCTGGGCGGCGCGGACCTCGGCGGACCAATGCTCCCATGCGGGATCGACGGGGCGCGGTCGCTTCGCCGCGCGGGTTGCCGCCCGTTTTCGCCGGGCCTCGTCCGCCTCCTTCTGCCGTCGCACCTCGTCGGCCGTGATCGGCTCGGGAGGCGGCTTCGGCTCACCAGCCCGCTTCGGGGCCGGGTCCGGCCGGGTCCACGGGGAGGGGCCGGTGGGCTGGGGCCGGCGCGGCGCATCCGCCGAGCCGGGTCGCGGCGCATGGGCTCGATCGACCAGGGCCAGCGCTTCGGCCAGGCTCAGGCCGGCCGCCGCGGCCAGTCGGGTCGCGGCGGCGCGCGCCGCCGCCCGTTCTCCGGACGTGGCGCCGCGCTCCATCAGCGCTCGGCATTTCGCGAAGCGGACGCGATCCAGGATCGAGGGCTGTTTAATCGATGCTCCTTTGGACGTCTCGACGATCTCACCGAGGCGCAGCCCTATGCCCAAACTCGGCGCCCCGCCCCTGGTAATGGCGGTCATCCACAAGGCAGGCCCGATGCGGGGCGCGTGCGTCAGGGCACCGCGAACCGGCCCTCGGCCTTCCTACAACAAAGCGGGCCTCGGCCCCAGACATCGCAGGTGACGCTTCGTTCCACATCCGGCCCAGGAGATTCCCCATGCTTGTCGCAGGTTCGATCCGCTGGCTCCTGGCCGTTTTCGCGTTGATCTCGCCGTTCGCTGCCGCGACCTGCAGCGACGCCGCCCGTCAGCCGGAATCGGAGACGAACGTGGTGTACCGCCACTTCCTGTAGGGTCTTCCGCATCGGGTCTTCCGCGGCCCCGTTGCATTCGGTGGCCAAACCCGCGACCTTGCCGGCCCGGCTCTAGGCCTCCGACCCGTCGAGCATGTCCGCCTTCACCTTCATCCACGCCGCCGACCTGCATCTCGGCAGCCCGCTGAGCGGGCTCGCCCTCAAGGATCCGGACATCGCCCGGCGTTTCGCCTCGGCCGGCCGACGGGCCTTCGAGGACCTCGTCACGGCTGCGATCGAGCGGAGCGTCGCCTTCCTGATCGTGGCCGGCGACGTCTATGACGGCGACTGGTCCGACAACACCATCGGGTTGTTCTTCGCCCGGCAGGTCGCCCGCCTCGACCGGGCCGGCATCCCGGTGATCCTGGTACGCGGCAACCACGACGCCGAGAGCGTCATCACCCGCTCCATCACCCTGCCGGCCTCCGTGCGCAGCTTCTCCGCGACCCGGGCCGAGACCCACCGCCTCGACGAGCTCAAGGTGGCGCTGCACGGGCGCAGCTTCCCCAACCGGGCGGTGGAGGAGAACTACGCCCTCACCTACCCGGCCGCCCTTCCGGGCTGGTTCAACATCGGCATCCTGCACACCTCCTGTACCGGCCATGCGGCCCACGCCACCTACGCCCCCTGCTCGGTGGCGGACCTGACGGGGCGGGGCTACGCCTACTGGGCGCTCGGCCACGTGCACGACTACGCCGAACTCGCCCGCGACCCCTGGATCGTGTTTCCGGGCAATCTCCAGGGGCGCAGCATCCGCGAATGCGGCCCCAAGGGCGCCGTCGCGGTGTCCGTCGCCGACGGACGGGTCCAGGGCGTGGAGCGCCTGATCGTCGACCAGGCCCGCTTCCACCACCTGGAGGTCGATCTCTCCGGTCTGGCCGGCGAGCGCGAGGCCGTCGTCGCCATCGAGGAGGCCCTGCGTCCCCTCGGCGCGGCGGCCGCCGAGCGGCTCATGGCCGTGCGGGTGCGGCTGCACGGCGAGACCCCCGCCCATGACCGCCTCGCGGCCGACCGCGACGGGCTCACCGCCGAGATTCAGGCCGCTGCCCACCGCATCCACGAGGATCTCTGGCTGGAGCGCCTGAGGATCGAGACCGCCCGCCCGCGCCGCGCCGTCACCGAGGCGCGGCCCGACGCCTTCGCGGCCATCGATCCCGCTACCCTGCTGGAGGCGGTGGACCGCGACCCCGAGTTCCGCGCCCGCGCCCGGGCGGCGCTCGCCGAGATCACCGCCAAGATGCCGGGCGGCCTCGCCGAGGCGGAAGATTTCGGCGCCGACCTCGATGCGCTCTGCGCGGAGGCCGAGGCGGTGATCCTCGGTCGCCTCTCCGGCCGCACGTGCTAGAGGCTTTCGTTCTCGTTTGTCCTGTCGGGAGAACCGGTTTCCACTTAGCTCCCTGACAAACTCCAGACGGCGGCTCGGCGGAGCGGGCGTGTCGCTGGTCCGCAACCGGCGCCCGTCCCTGGCTCACGTCCCTGGCTCATGTCTCCGGCGTACGTTCCGGAAAACGGCTCGGGAGATGGCGGGGTGACGGGTCTGCCATGTGCGGGGCCCGACCGGCCGCTTGCGGAGATCGCCGGCGGAGATCAAACGTCTGGCCCCGACTCCCGGACACTCGCCGCCCAAGGTCCCGATGCGTCTCCTCTCGCTGGCCCTCGAACGCTACGGCCCCTTCACGGGCCGCACCGTCACGTTTCGTGAGGATGCGCGCCTGCACGTGGTTCTGGGGGCCAACGAGGCCGGCAAGAGCTCGGCCCTGAGCGCCGTCACGGATCTCCTGTTCGGCATCGAGACGCGCACCCGCTACGACTTCCTGCACGACATGCCCCAGATGCGGATCGGCGCCGAGATTCGGGCCGCCGACGGACGCCGCCTCGGCTTCCGGCGGCGCAAGGGCACCCGGAACACCCTCGTGGATGCCGCCGACGCGGCCCTGCCCGAGGACGCCCTGGCGCCCTTCCTCGGCGGCCTGTCGCGCGACGTGTTCTGCCGCGCCTTCGGCCTCGACGCCCGCTCGCTGCGGGCGGGGGCGGCCGAGATGATGGATGCCGAGGGCGAGGTCGGCGCCAGCCTGTTCGCGGCGGCCTCCGGCCTGCGCGGCTATAGCGGCCTCCAGGCCGAACTGGACGGGGAGGCCGCCGGCATCTTCATGCCGCGCGCCGCCCAGAGCCGGACCTTCTATCAGGCGCTCGGCCGCTACGACGAGGCTCGCAAGGCGATCCGTGCCGGGGAACTCCGGGCCGGCGACTGGCGCGACCTCAACGGCGAGATCGAGGCAGCCGGCGCCGCACTCGACGAGATCAAGGCGGCGCGAGGGCGCCTCGCCGTGGAGCAGGCCCGCCTCGCCCGGCTGCGCCGGGTCGGGCCCCTGCTCCAGGCCATCGACGCGGTGGCCCTGCGGGCCGAGGCCGGGGCCGATCTGGTCACCGTCCCGGAGGCCTGGATCGATCGGCTCGGACAGGCGCTGGCGAGCCTGCGGGCGACGGGCGAGGCCGTCACCCGCACCGAGGCCACTGCCGCCGAGGCGGTCCTGGCCCTGGAGCAGGTGCCGGTGGACGAGGGCGTGCTCGCCCGCGCCGACGCGATCCTGGAGGCCTTCCGCGGCACCGACCGCTTCGACAAGGGCGGCCTCGACCTGCCCCGCATCCAGGGCGAGGCCGACGGCTTCGCCCGCGAACTGGCCCAGCTCGCGGCCCGGATCGGGCTGCCCGATGCCGAGGTCCTGCGCGCCCGCCAGCCGTCCGACGCGGCGCGCACCCGCATCGAGGGCCTGATCCGCGCCGGCCGCGAGGACGCCGCCGCGCTCGCCCGCCTGCGCCAGGACCTCGCCGCACGCCGCAGCGAGCGGGATCGGCTCGCCGCCGCCCTTCAGGGCGCCGGTGGCCTCGTCGATCCGGCTCCGCTGCGGGCCGACCTCAAGCCCTTCGCCACCCTGCGGCGCGATCTCGACCGGCGCGACGACCTCGACGGTGCCCTGACCCGCGAGGCCGCCTCGATCCGGACGCAGGCCGCGCGCCTCAGCCCCCCGATCCCGGATCTGGCGGCCTTCACCGCCGGGCGCCCACCCTCGGCCGAGGCGGTGACGCGATACCGGCGCACCCTCGACACGGCGATGCGCGAGCGCGACCGGGCCGCCGACCGGCTGTCGGTGGCGGAGACGGCGGTGGCCCAGCGCCAGGCCCGTCTGCGAGCCCGCGCCGCCGGGCGGCCGATCCCGACGCGGGACGACCTCCTGGCCCTGCGCAACCGCCGCGACGGGCTCCTGGCCGCCCTCCCCGGCGGGGCGCCGGAGGATTTCGCCCGCTTCGGCGCGGCCCTGGCCGCCACCGATCGCGCGGCCGACGATCTCGTCGCCGATGCCGCCCGCGTCGCCGAGCAGGATGCCGATCATCGCAGCCTGGAGGCCGAGCAGGCCGAGGCCGCCGCCGCCGCGGAGGCGCTCGCCGCCTGCGACGCCCGCCTCGCCGAGGGCGCGAGTGCCTGGCGCGCGGCCTGGGCGCCGTGCGGAATCGACCCCGCCGCCCCGGCCGAGATGGCCGCCTGGCTCACCGAGGTCGAGACCCTCCAGGATTCGGCCCAGGGTCTGGAAACCACCCGGCTGGAGCAGGCCCGCATGGCCGCCCGGGTCGAGGCCTGCCGGGCGCCCCTCGCCGATCTCAGCCGCCGGGCCGGCCTGTCCGACCTCGACGGCCTCGATGTCGGGCGGATGCTGGCCCGGCTCGAGGACCGGCTCGCCGAACTCGCCCAGCGCTGGGACACGGTGCGCGAGGCCAAGGGCCGCGCCGAGGCGGCCGCCGAGCAGATCGCCGCCACCGAGGCGGCCCTTGCCGACGGGGTGGCCCGGCAGGCGGCGTGGCGCACGGCCTGGGGGCCTGCCCTCGCCGAACTCGGCTTGGCGGCCGAGGCCGGGCCGGACGAGGCCGAAGCGGCCCTCGTGGCGTGGCGGGCGGTGCCGGCGGCCCTGTCCGAGCGCGACAACCGCCTCGCCCGGGTCAACGGCATCCTGCGCGACCTCGACGCCTATCGGGGCGCGGTCGCGCGCCTGACCGAGGCGGTCGCGCCCGATCTCGCCGCCCTGCCCCCCACGGCCGCGATGAAGGCGCTCCACACCCGCCTGCAGAACGCCCTCCGGGGCGAGACCCGCCGGACCGAGCTGGCGCGCCAGCGCGACGCGGCCGAGGCCGCCCGGGCGCAGGCGGCCCGGGCGGCGGAGGGCGCGCGCGCCGAACTCGCCGGCCTGCTGGCGGAGGGGCCGGCGGGCGCCTTGCCGCCCGGCACCGATCCGGAGGTGCTGCATGCCCGCCTGACCGCCCGCCGGGCGTGCCAGGCCGAGCTTGCCGAGCGGCGGGCCGAACTGGCGCGCATGGCCGACGGCCATGCCGAGGCGGACCTGCGGAACGAACGCGCCGCCCTGACCGGCGACGACATCGAGGGCCTGCTCGCGAATCTCGCGGCGGAGGAGGACGACCTCGACCGGCGCGGAAAGATCGCCTTCGCCGATCGCGATCGGCACGAGCGCCGCCGTGCCGAACTGGAGAACGGCATCGGCGCCGAACTGGCGCTGGCCCAGCGCAAGGCGGCGGAGGCCGAGCTTCAGGCCAATGCGCGGCACTGGGCGGTGCTGAAGCTCGCCAGCCTGATGCTGGGGACCGCCATCGGCCGCCACCGCGCCGGCCAGCAGGACCCGCTCCTCACCCGCTCGGGCGACCTGTTCCGGGCCCTCACGGGTGGAGCCTTCTCGGGCCTCGCCCAGGATTACGACGCCTCCGACACGCCCCGCCTCGCCGGCCGGCGCGCCACCGGCCCCCTGGTTCCCGTGGAGGGCCTGAGCGAGGGCACCCGCGACCAGCTCTACCTCGCCCTGCGGCTGGCCTACCTGGAGGATTACGCCACCCGCGCCGAGCCCGCCCCCTTCATCGGCGACGATCTCTTCCTCACCTTCGACGATGCCCGCACGGCCCACGGACTCGAGGCCCTCGCGGCGGTGGGCGACACGATCCAGCCGATCCTGTTCACCCACCACCGGCACGTGGCGGACCTCGCCCGGGCGCGCCTCGGCGATGCGGTGGACGTGCTCGATCTGTAAGGGGCGCCGGCCGGACGGGACGGCTCAGAAGCGGTAGCCGAGGCCCGCACCCACGACGAACATGTTCAGGTCGACCGCGACCGCCACGCCGGCGATCGTGTAGGACTGGCGCGGCACGAAGACGTACTTCGCCGAGGCGTTCCCGAACCAGTTGCCGACGAGGTGATAATCGAAGCCGGCCTGGAGCACGGCGCTGGTCTGCGCCTTGAGCGAGAAGTCGGGAATCTCCTTCGCCGGGTTGATCGCGATGGGGGCGGTCACGGCGACGCCGACCCCGAGATAGGGATTGAAGCGCGCGCCGGGCAGGACGTGATACTGCACGATCGCCATGGCGGCGGCGTTCCAGATCGATCCGATCGCCAGGTCGCCGACCAGCGAATTCCGGATCTTCGGGCGGATCCGGACCGCGCCGACCTGGCCCTCGATGGCGATGTGATCCGTCAGGAAGTACGACACGTCGCCGTCCGGCAGGAGAGCGGTGGGCGTCTTGTTCTGCCCGCCCACGATGGCGATGCGGGAGGTCTGCTCGACGGGGATCGTCCCCATCAGGCGGCCGCGCACGAGCCAGTCCCCGGCCCGCAGGCCCGTCTCCGTTCTGTCGGGGGGCGGGGGTGACGGCTCCGCCGTATCGAGGGAACGCGGGGGCGGCTCCGCCGCCTGGGCAGCCCCGACTCCCGGCGCGAGCGCGAGGCAACCGGCCAAGCATCCGATCAAGCAGCCGATCAAGCCGCCGGCCAAGCCGCCGGCCAAGCAACCGGAGAGGACCAGGCTTGCGGGAGCGGGGAGCGTCGACATGGGGTGTGCTTTCGGAGGTCCGGACCGCGCGACGATCTCGGGGGCTCTAAGGACCGGAGCGGCGAAGCGTTCCGAGGGGTCCAGGCATGACCTAGCCAGGAGAATTGATAAAACTCTTAAGTATACTGATTTCAGTGTCTTTAAATGTCGTTCTCTAGGGTCTTGCAGGTGAATAACCACCGGTTGCATTTATATTATTCAGATAAAAGTCATAATATCGATGTGTGCCGATGATGTGCGTCCCCGGGGATCTCGGTTTCTCTTGAATGAGAAGAGCTATGATCGCCATCAGTGACCGGAAGGATTGTTTAGCGGCGAGTTCGTTCTTGCCGGGAGCGATATGCAATGATGCTTGATCTCTATACGCTGCACTTTGCCAGCGCTGCCAGTCGGTGCGCCTACGTCGTCGTTTTCCTCGTGATGGCCCTTAGCCAGCGCCAGCAGACGTATCTTTGGCAATGGATGGGCGCCATGGGAGCGTCGATGCTCGGGTCGCTCATCATGATGCGGGTTCCTTCGGAGACTTCGCCTCCGTTCTGGATCACGATGATCGTCTATTGGCTGTACGGCGGAAGTCTGGTCCTGTCTTGGACGGGCCTGCGCAGCTTCTTCGGCCGCCCCGTGAGGATCGATCTCGCCCTCGCGCTGGTTGCCCTTCCGGGCGTCCTCCACCCGCTCCTGCTCTGGGCCGGGGCCCCCACCCGGCTGGCCTTCGCCGCCGTCTTCGCCTGCTGCCTCGTCGTGGTCCTCCTGTCGGCCTACGAGACGGTGCGCCTGTCGCCCGGCACCGAACGTCTCTGGTCGCAGTCGATCGAGTCCTTCGCTTTCGGGTCCTATGCGCTGGTCTTCATCGCCTCGATCCTGGTCCTGGTCGGGACCGACTGGCCGATGGCCTCGGCCGAGAGCGAGCGCGCCTCCATGATCCTGGATCAGGTCATGGGCGTCTTCGTCTATTTCGGATACGTCGCGATGGCGGCCGAGCGGGCCAATCGCACGCTGCTGCGTCAGGCCGAGACCGATCCGCTCACGGGGCTGTCCAACCGCCGCGGCCTGCAGAAGATGCTGCGGCACCGCTTCCCGGCCCCGGGTCAGCATCCGGTGGGCGGCGTCCTGATCCTGGACATCGACCGCTTCAAGTCCATCAACGACCGGTATGGCCACGAGGGCGGGGATTTCATCCTGGCCGCGTTCGCGGCCCGGATGAAGGCCGCCCTCAGGGCGACGGACATGATCGCGCGCTGGGGCGGCGAGGAGTTCCTCGTCGTACTTCCGGGCGCCAATCCGCAGGAACTTCAGCTCGTCGCCGAACGATTGCGGGTGAGCGTCGCGGACCGGCCGTTTCTCCTTCCGGCCGGGGCGCTGCCCGTGACGGTCAGCATCGGGGCCGCCATGATGGGGCCGGACGAGCCGAGTTTCGAGGGCGTCACGCAACGGGCCGACACCGCGCTCTACCGGGCCAAGGCCGAGGGCCGGAATCGCGTCTGCCGCGAGCCGACGCCCCCACCGGAATCCGGGCGGGCGGTCCAGGGCGTCGACCTGTCGCTCGCTCCCTTGCCATCTGCGGCCCTGCCGCTCGCCGAACTGCGTCTGGTCTAGGTGCGTAATCCTGTGGTGTGATCCTGTGGTGTATCCTGGGCCGACCACCGCGCTCGATCCGGTCGGCCCCGGTCACCGATCGGCCTTCGGTGAGGCCTGCGCTTTCATCTCCGATCCAGGAGGACGCCTCGTGCCCGGGCGCTTTCGTTAAGTGCCGGGCGATAGGCCTTCCCGGTCAGGAAAAACTCAACACGGCAGATGGAACCAGGGTTGCTCCGATGTTCGTCCTCATTCTGGATGATGCGCCGCTCAACAACATGCTGATGGTCGAGGCCATTCGCGACCTGCCGGGCTGCATCCCGCGCGATTTCCTCGATCCCGCGGATGCCCTGGCCTTCGTCCGCGAGAATCCGGAGGAGATCGGCGTCGCGATCTGCGATTTTGAGATGCCGGGCATGAGCGGCATCGACTTCATCCGGACCGCCCGCATGGTTGCGGGCTTCGAGCACGTTCCGGTGATCATGGTGACGAGCCTGGACCAGCGCAGCCTGCGCCGGGAGGCCCTCGCCGCAGGAGCCACCGATTTTCTCAACAAGCCCTTCGATCCCATCGAGGTGCGGTCCCGCGTCACGAACCTTCTGGCCCTCAACCAGGCGCGCCGGGTGCAGATCGACCGCGTGGCCTGGCTCGATCGCGAGGTGAAGGCCGCCACGGCGCTGATCGCCGCGCGCGAGCGCGAGATCATCAACCTGCTGATGAAGGCCGCCGAACATCGCGATACGGAGACCGGCAACCATGTGGCGCGGGTCGCGGAATCCGTGACCCTGATCGCCGAAGAACTGGGGCTTGCCCCGGAGAGGGTGGAGCAACTCAGTCTCGCCTCCACCATGCACGACGTCGGCAAGATCAGCGTTCCGGATGCCATTCTGCGCAAGCCCGGACGCCTGTCGGAGGAGGAGCGGCGCGAAATGGAGACGCATGCCGAACGGGGCCGCCGCATCCTCGAAGGCAGCGCCTCGCACCTCGTCCAGCTCGCGGCAGAGATCGCCGCAACCCATCACGAGCGTTGGGATGGTGGCGGCTATCCGGCCGGTCTCAGCGGAGAGGACATTCCGCTCTCCGGGCGGATCGTCGCGGTGGCGGACGTCTACGATGCGCTCACCTCCGACAGGCCCTACAAGAAGGCCTGGTCGCATACGGATGCGGTGCTCCACCTCCAGGCGGAATCCGGTCGTCATTTCGATCCCGCTTGCGTCGATGCCTTTCTGAAGGGACTCGGCCGCCGGGCATGAGGCCGGCCGGACTCATTCCCATTCCCCGTTATTTCTCGCGTCAGGAAGATTTGCCTTAATCCTGATCCGCGCCACTGGGCGATGAATGGAAGTTTTCGGCAAACAAGCTCAGGATGTCGATAAACGGTCCTGAGGCAACGTGGCCTCATGAGAGCCGACAAAGCCGTCACGCCTGCTACCACGTCTGCTATCAAGTCTGCTGCCGGGTTTCGCGCGAGCCAGAGCGGCGGCGTCCTTGTTCTTGCAGCCCTCGTCTTCCCGGTCCTGACGGGTCTGAGCGCTGTGGCCATCGACTATGCCTCGCTGGTCAAACGGCGGGCCGAGCTCCAGCGCACCGCCGACAGCGGCGGCATCGCGGGCGTCAACCCGTTCAAGCTCGCGAATGCCGACGATGCGGCGGCGATCCGGACCGCGAAGGAGCGGCGCAGGGCGACGCACCTCCGCCTCGCCCTCCCTCCCTCCCGAGACCCATCAGCAGGCACCGTCGCGCCGACCGCCACCGCCAGGGCGAAACCGTGATGGGCCAAGATCGCGTTCAGGCATCCCGGCGTGCGGGCCGCCGCCACAGCGCGCGCCCGAGGAGAAGCCCGAGGCGACGGCAGAACAGGGCGAGCCCGACGCACCAGGCGAGGCCCGCCAGGAGGGCGTTCGCCAGGGCCGCGAGCCCGGTGGCCAGTGCCAGCGCCCCACGCCCGAGGAGCGCCAGGGCGGCGCGGGTGCGGGGTCCCAGCCGCTCGCTGAGGCGGACCGCGCGGGCCACATCGGTCGGATCGCGGGCGAGACCGAGCACCTGCAGCACGCCGCGCTGGCCGGTCCGGCGCCCGAGCACGACGGCATCACCGGCCAGGGTCGTCAGGCGCGCCACCGTACCGGGCCGGATGGCGAGACCGGCGGCGGCCCGCGCGCCGATGAGGTCCAGGCGGGACGAGGCGGCGACCGCGCGGGCCACGGCCTCGCGATCGAGGCCGGCGCGCAACGTGCGGCCGAGGCTCGCGGCGAGCGCCGGTGAGAGCCGGCCGCCGCGCCGTGCGACCTTCAGCACGGTCATGCCCGCACGCGGACCCGCCCCGGCCCCGGCCGTCCAGGTGGCGACGGTGAGCGGCAGGCCCACCAGGGCCATGCCGAGGAGAAGCGGATCGTAGGGCTCGGCACGAGCGTAGCGCGTTCCCTCGCGCAGGAGGTCGCGGACGTCGCCGAGGCCGGTGACGTCGGCGGCGAGCGATCCCGCGAGACCCGCCGCTCCCTCCGCCTCGCCCGAGACCGCGCCGGTGGCGAAATCCCGCGCCGCGCGCGCCACCCGTCCCTGCGCCAGGGCCTCGACGCGCAGGCGCCGATCCGGATCGACGGGGAGGCCGCGGGCATCGGCCAGAGCCAGGAAGCTCAGCGCCAGATCCTCGTCCTCGGCCGCGAGGGCGGCATCGAGCCCCGCTGCCAGGCGCTGCGGCGTGGCCGCCCGTTCCAGGCGGATCTCCGCCAGGGTGCCGGGATCGTCGGCCGCCGCGAGAAGGCGGCCCGCGAGGACAGCGGGTGCGAGCACCGGCGCCGCCGCGACCGCCAGGGCCGCGCCGGTCGCCAGGAGGCCGATCCAGCCCGCCGCTGCCCGTCGTCCGCGCGCCGCAGCGTTCATCGAGACGACACCGTCGCGCAGGCGCATCCCCGCCTCCGCCGTCACGCGGCCTCCAGGCCATAGCGCTGGTGCAGGCTGCTGGCGAAGCGGTCGGCGAACTTGGCCGTCGCCACCGGCAGGGTGCGACCGCGCAACTGTCCCAGGATCAGCGTCATCGGGGCGAGGTCGCGGGCGTCGATGGGGCGGAAGCGCAGGCGCGGATCGTCGGGGATGCCGCTCGGCACCTGCAGGCTGACCGCGTCCTCGCGCAGGACGAGGTTGCGCAGGAATTCCAGCGAGCTCGACTCGATGACGGGCGTCAGCGGCGTGCCGCGGCGGGCCAGCGCGTCGTCGAGGTGGTGGCGGATGGCGAGCGACCGGTCCGGCAGGGCCATCGGGTGGGCGAGGCAGTCCCGCAGGCGCACCGGCCCGGCCTCGGCGGCCAGGGGATGCCCGGCCCGGACCAGGGCGCACAGGGTCTGGCGGCAGGAGAACAGCACCTGCATGTCGGCGGAGGGCGGCGGCTGCAGCACCAGGGCGAGATCCGCCTCGAACTGCGCCAGCGCCGCCACCGCCTGGACGTGGTCGCGCACCTGCACGGTGAAGGTCACCTGCGGGAATTGCGCCCGGTAGGCCTCGACCTCGTCCGGGACCACGTGGTTGACGAAGGCCTGGCTGCAGGCCAACGCCACGTGGCCGCGCCGGACTCCCGACAGGTCGGCGATCTGCGAGCGCACCCGGTCGAGGTCGGCGCGCTGGTCGCGGATGTGGCGCACCAGCAATTCGCCGGCGGCGTTCAGGCGCATGCCCTGCGCCACCCGCTCGAAGATCGGCGTGCCGAGCTCGTACTCGATGTCCTGGATCTGCCGGGTCAGGGCGGAGGGCGTGATGTTGAGCCGTTCGGCCGCCCGGCGGATCGCGCCGTGCCGGGCCACCTCGGCCACGTAGGTGAGAATGCGCAAGTGCTTCATCGCGGGAGCCCGACCGTCACGCCACCCTGTTGCCCGACCGGCAACGGGGCAGTCAAGAAACAGCACTCGCGTGCAACAGGCGACAGCCCTAGCCTCGACCCACGAGATTTGAGCCTCGGCACACGAGACGTGCCTTCCGGAGCCCTGCCATGATCCGCCGTCGCACCCTCCTGGCCGGCCTCGGCGCTGGCATCCTGGCCGCGCCCCTCGGCCTCCCCCCGCCCGGCCCGCGCGCAAGGCCCGACGGTGATCCGGATGGGCTCCCTGAAGCTGATCCACTCGATCGCACCGCACTTCTACGAGCAGTTCACTCCGACCGGGTACAAGGTCGAGGTCGTGCCGTTCGAGAGCCCCACCGAGTGCAAGAACGCGGTGGTGACGAAGTCGGTGGATTTCGGGACCTTCGGCATCGCGGCCGGCACCCTCGGGGCGGCGGCGGGCGAGCCCCTCGTCATCATCGCCTCCACCTGCAACCGCGGCATGGCGATCATCGCCAAGAAGGATGCGGGTATCGCCACCCTCAAGGACCTGAAGGGTCGCCGCGTCGCCCTCTGGCCCGGCTCGACCCAGGAGGTCTTCGCCCTGGAGCGCCTGCGCCAGGAGGGGATGAGCGTGAAGGACATCACGCCGGTGCGGATCTCGTTCTCGGAGATGCACATCGCGCTGGCACGCGGCGACATCGACGCCTATGTGGGCGCCGAGCCGGCCCCCGGCGTGAGCCTCGCCAGCGGCATCGGCACCCTCGTCGAGTATCCCTACGGCACCGAGATGGGCGCCCTCAACATGGTGTTCGGCGCCCATGCCGACACCACGGCGCAGCGGCCCGAGATCGTCCGCACCATGCTGGAGATCCACCGCAAGGCCACGGAGTTCGCGCAGGGCAACCGCGAGGCGATGATCGCCATGGCGGTGGCCAAGCTCGGCCAGAAGCGCGAGGCGCTGGAACTCTCCGCCCCGAACGTCGAGCTGAAGTGGAAGCTGGGCGAGACCGAGATTGCCCAGGCCAAGGTCTATGCCGACCGCATGCTGGCCCTGAAGCAGATCAAGCGCCTGCCCGATTTTTCGACCTTCATCGACACCCGCTTCGTCGACGCGATGAGGGACGCGTGAGCCCGGCACAGGCCGCCGTCGCGGCGGCCCCCGTGCCGGAGGCGGCGCCCCGTCCGCGCCCCACGCTGACTTGGAGCCGCTTACCCTGGGGGCGCCTGCGCGAGGCCGCCCTGGCGGTCGCCATCCCGGCCGTGCTGGTGGTGGTCTGGCATGTCCTGACCACCGGCCGGGCCTATAGCCTGATCCCGCCGCCCGCCGAGGTGTGGACGGCGCTGGTCGACCTCGCCGTGGGGGGCATCAACGACGACGCCTTCAGCGCCACCCTGCTCACGCATCTCGGCGCCTCGCTGTCGCGGGTCTATGGCGGCTTCGCCCTGGCGGTGTTGTTCGCGCTGCCGCTGGGTCTCCTCATCGGGCGGGTGCCGCTGATGCGCCAGCTGCTCGATCCGACCTTCCAGATCCTGCGGCCGGTGCCCGTCACCGCCTGGCTGCCGCTGGCCATGATCCTGTTCGGCCTCGGGCCGCGCTCGGCCTACTTCCTGGTCTTCCTCGGGGCGTTCTACCCCATCCTCGTCAACACCATCTTCGGGGTGCGCTCGGTGGAGCCACGGCTGTTCGAGGCGGCCGCGATGCTCGGCTGCCGGGGCTCGGCCCAGTTCGCCCGGGTGGTGCTGCCCGCCGCCCTGCCGTCGATCTTCACGGGGCTGCGCCTCGGCCTCGGCTTCGCCTGGGTGGTGATCGTGGTCGGCGAGATGACCGGTGTGCAGACCGGCCTCGGCGCCATCATCATGGAGGCGCGCCAGCTCTCCCGCACCGAGATCGTCATCTGCGGCATGATCGTCATCGGCGTCGCGGGCTTCCTGTCGGACCGGATCGTCATGGGGATCGGCCGCCGTCTCCTCGCCTGGAGTCCCTCTCATGGGTGATCCGACCCTCCCGATCCTCGAGATCCGCGACGTCGGAAAGACTTTCGCGGTCCAGGGCAAGACCGTCACGGCCCTGAAGGGCGCCAACCTCACGGTGAAGCGCGGCGAGTTCGTCTGCCTGCTCGGCGCCTCGGGTTGCGGCAAGTCCACCCTGCTCCGCATCACGGCGGGCTTCGAGTCCGCCACCTCCGGCGAGGCCCTGATGTGGGGCAAGCCCATCGCGGGCCCCGATTCCTCGCGCGGCATGGTGTTCCAGGATTACGGCCTGTTCCCCTGGCTCTCGGTCCGCGACAACATCGGCTTCGGTCCGAAATCGCGCGGGCGTCCGGCGGCCGAGATCCGCGACACGGTGGCCCGCTACATCGACCTCGTCGGCCTCGGTGCCTTCGCGGACGCGCATCCCCACCAGCTCTCGGGGGGCATGAAGCAGCGCGTCGCCATCGCCCGCGTCCTCGCCAACGAGGCGGAGGTGGTGCTGATGGACGAGCCGTTCGGGGCCCTCGATGCCATGACCCGCGAGCGCCTGCAGGACGAACTCCTCGACCTGTGGCGTCGCACCGGGCTCACCGTGCTCTTCGTCACCCACGCCATCGAGGAAGCGATCTTCCTCGCCGACCGCGTGGTGGTGATGTCACCGAGCCCCGGCCGCATCGACGCCGTCCACGACATCACCCTGCCCCGCCGCCGCGACGTTTCGAGCCCGGCCTTCAACGACGTGCGCCGGATGCTCTCGGCCCAGCTTCACAGCCACCACGGCCGCGTGGCGGCGTGAGGGGCGGCCGTGACGGGTCGTCTCTCTCGAAGAAAGAGGGGGACGCGCCTCTTTTGAACGGGCCGCCGCCGCGACCCAGCGTTTCATCGCCATCGCCGCATCGCCGCCCATGACCGAACCCGATATCTCCGATCCCCGCCGCCCCGAGCATCGCCTCGCCTACCGGGCCGCCATCGACCGCCCCCGCCTCGCCCTGCCGGGAGGTAAGCACGTGGCGATCTGGCCGGTGGTGAATGTCGAGCACTGGCTCATCGACAACCCGATGCCGCGCCAGATCCTGGTGGCGCCGACGGGCGCGCCGCTGCTGCCCGATCTCGCCAACTGGGGCTGGCACGAATACGGGATGCGGGTCGGGTTCTGGCGCGTCCTCGCGGCCTTCGCGGCGCGGGGCCTGCGCCCGACCCTGTCGATCAACGGCTCGGTCTGCGGGGCCTATCCCCGCGTGGCGGAAGCCGCTCATGCCGCCGGCTGGGAGTTCATGGGGCACGGCTTCCACCAGGTGCCGACCCACCGGATCGCGGACGAGCCCGCGATGATCGCCCGCACCCTCGCGGCGATCCGGGCCGTGACGGGCGCCAACCCGCGCGGCTGGCTCGGCCCCGGCCTCACCGAGACCCTCGACACCCCGGACCACCTCGCCGCCGCAGGCCTCGACTATGTCGGCGACTGGGTGGTGGACGACCGGCCCAGCCGCATCACGACGGCCACGAAGCCCCTCATCGCCCTGCCCTATTCGGTGGAACTGAACGACATCCCCCTGCTGGCGATCCAGCACCATCGCGCCGACGAGTTCGTGGCCCGGGCGCTGGCCCAGGTCGATCGCCTCGCGGCGGAAGCGGCGGGCGACGGACCGTTGAGCGGCGCGAAGGTCATGAGCTTCGCCATCCACCCCTACATCACCGGGGTGCCTCACCGCATCGGCCTGCTGGAGCGGCTCCTCGAGGCGCTGTGCGCCCGCGACGACCTCTGGTTCGCGCAAGGGGGCGACCTCGTCGATTGGTATCGGGGAACCGGCGATGATGCCTGAGGCGGAGTGGCGCGACCTCGATCGCGCGGCGTTGAGCCGGGCCTACGACAATTCCGCCGCGGTGGCCGACAGCGCCGCCCGTCTCGCGGAATGGCGGGCGCGCAGCGCAGCCTTCCGGGCCCGACCGGGCCACAGCCTCGACCTGCCCTACGATCCGGGTCCGCCCTATGATGCCGGACCCCGCAACCGGATCGACCGCTTCGGCTGCGGCCGTCCGGGAGCGCCGCTCCTGGCCTTCATCCATGGCGGCTACTGGCAGCGCAATGCCAAGGAGGGCTTCGCCTGCCTGGCGCAGGGACCGATGGCCCTCGGCCTCGACGTGGCGTTGATCGGCTACACCCTGGCACCCGATGCCTCCCTGACCCGGATCGCGGCCGAGATCCGGTCGGCCCTGCGCACCCTGCGCGCCGGAGACGCGGCGGCCGGTCTCGGGCGCCGGCGCCTCGTGGTCTCGGGCTGGTCGGCGGGCGGACACCTCGCCGCCCTGGCGCTCGACGGGCCCGAGGCCGATGCGGGCCTGGCGATCAGCGGGATCTTCGATCTCGCGCCGATCCGCGGCACCACCCTCGACGAGGCGCTTCGCCTCACGCCGGGGGAGGTCGAGACCCTGTCGCCGATCCGCCGGATGACCCGCCCTGGCGCTCCGCTCGTCCTCGCCTACGGGGCGGACGAGCTGCCCGAGCTCCGGCGCCAGTCACGGGACTATGCCGCCGCCCGTGCCGCGGCGGATCTCGAGACACGCTGCCTCGCGCTGGAGGGGGCGGATCATTTCTCGATCCTCGAGACCCTGATCGACCCGGAGGGGGCCCTGGCCCGGCTTGCCGCCGAGCTCGCCCACGCGTGAGCCGCGGGCGGATTCGAGCCCCGAGTCTCGGAGGAGCCCGGCGTCAGCGTTCTTTCCACGCCTTGGCGATCTGGTCGGTCAGGGGCTTGGTGAGATAGCTGAGCACGGAACGGTTGCCGAGCTGCATGAAGGTCTCGACCGGCATGCCCGGCACCAGCCGCAGGGGGCCGAGGCGGTCCTTCTGATCCTCGGGCACCCGGATGCGGGCGGTGTAGAAGCTCATCCCGGTCTTCGGATCGGTGGTCACGTCCGCCGAGACGCGGCTCACCACCCCGTCGATCTCCGGGGTGGTGCGCTGGTTGAAGGCGGAGAAGCGCAGCACCGCCGGCTGGTCGATGCGGACGTTGTCGATGTCCTGGGGCTGGATCTTGACCTCGACCGCGAGCTGGTCGGCCTCCGGCACGATCAGCATGGCGGCCTCGGAGGGCGTCACCAATCCGCCGATGGTGTGCACCGTCAGCTGGTGGACCGTGCCCGATTGCGGGGCGCGCATGTCGACCCGCTTGAGCTGGTCCTCGGCGGTCACGCGCTTCTCGACGTATTCCGACCACTTGCCGCGAATTTCCGCGAGGTCCTTGCCGGTCTCGGTGCGCATGTCGCCGTCGATCTGCAGGATCTGCAGCTCGGTCTCGGCGATCTTGCCCCGCGCCGAGGCCGTCGCCGCAACGAGCTGTCCGCGCTCGCCGTCGAGGCGGGCGGCGTCGCGCTCCAGGGCGTTGACGCGGGCCAGCGGCACCAGGTTCTTGGCGTAGAGTTCGCGCACGCCCGTGAGCTCGCCGGTGATGAAGCCGACCTCGCGGGCCTTGGCGGCGACCTGCTCGGTCAGGCCCTTGATCTCTTCGCGCAACTGCTGGACGCGCTCGCGCAGCTGCGCCTTCTGGCCCTCGCGGCCCGCCACGCGGGACGTGAACAGCCGGGTCTCTCCCTCGATCAGGCGGGCCACTGCCGGGTCGCTGCCCGCGCGCGCCAGAAGTTCGGGCGGAAAGGTGATCTGCTCGGCTCCGTCGCGCTCGGCCTCGTCGCGGGCGCGTCGGGCCGAGAGCTCGTCGAGCGCCTTGAGGACGATGTCGAGGTTGGCCCGGACCTGGGTCTCGTCGAGGCGGATGAGGATGTCGCCGGCCTGGACCCGCGAGCCCTCGCGCACCCGGAGCTCGCCGACGACGCCGCCGGTGGGGTGCTGCACCTTCTTGACGTCGGATTCGACCACGAGCTGGCCCGGCGCGATCACGGCACCGGAGATGGAGGTGAAAGTGGCCCATCCGCCGACGCCGACCACCAGCACCGCGCCCAGGCCGAGGGCGAGGGCGAGGTGGCGGCGGATCGAGCCCTGGGCGGTGGGGCGCGGCGCCGTCAGGGCGGGATGGAGATTGGTCGGGCTGAGGGCGACGGCCATCATGCACTCTCCTGCAGGGCGCCGGGGGCGGCCCGTGTTTCGACGGGAACCGAGGCCGGGCGCAGCACGCGCTTGAGCACCTCGTCCTTGGGTCCGAAGGCCTGGACCCGGCCCTCGGCCATCATCAGGATCAGGTCGACGGCGCCCAGCGCCGACGGCCGATGGGCGATGACCACGCAGATGCCGCCGCGCCGGCGCACCCCGATGATCGCCTGGGTCAGGGCGTTCTCGCCCTCGGCGTCGAGATTGGCGTTGGGCTCGTCGAGAATGACCAGGAAGGGATTGCCGTAGAGTGCGCGGGCGAGGCCGACGCGCTGGCGCTGGCCGGCGGAGAGGCCTGCCCCGCCCTCGCCGATGCGGGTGTCGTATCCCTCGGACAGGCGCAGGATCAGGTCGTGCACGCCCGCCGCGCGGGCGGCCGCGATCACCGCCTCGGAGGGGGCCTGCGGATCGAAGCGTGCGATGTTCTCGGCCACCGTGCCGGCGAACAGCTCGACCTCCTGGGGCAGGAAGCCGATATGGGGGCCGAGATCGTCGGCCGTCCACTGGTCGAGGGCGGCGCCGTCGAGCCGGACCTTGCCCCGAAGGGCCGGCCAGACGCCGACCAGGGCGCGCACCAGGCTCGACTTGCCCGAGGCCGAGGGACCGATGATCCCGAGGCCCTGGCCGGCCTGCAGCGCGAAGGTGACGTCCTGAACCACGAGGCGCGGGGTTCCGGGCGGCGCCACGCTGATGCCCTCGACCTGGAGCGAACGGATGGGGGCCGGCAGCGGATGGGGCCTGTCCCCCGCCGGCATGCGGGCGAACAGCTCGGACAGGCGGGCCCAGGACTGGCGGGCCTGGACGAAGCCCTTCCAGTTGGCGATGGCGAGCTCGGCCGGGGCGAGCGCCCGCGCCACCAGGATCGAGGAGGCGATGATGATGCCGGCCGAGGCCTGACCGTTGATGACGAGGTAGGCACCGAGCGCCAGCACGCCGGATTGCAGGGCCATGCGGAAGACCTTGGACCCGGCGCCGTAACCGCCGGCGATGTCCGAGGTGCTCTGCTGGGACAGCATGTAGTCGCGGTTGGCGATCGCCCAGCGGGTGGCGAAGCGTCCCTGCATGCCCATGGCGGCGAGCACTTCGGCGTTGCGGCGTCCGGATTCGGCGAGGCCGTTGCGGCGCAGGCCGTGGCCGGTGGCGGTCTGGGCCGGCTGCTTGGTGGCCCGGTCGGTGAGGAGGCCGAGCATCGCCAGCACGGCCGCGCCGATCAGGGCGGCGACGCCGATCAGGGGATGGAACAGGAAGCAGATCAGCAGGTAGATCGGCATCCAGGGCAGATCGAAGAAGGCGGACGGACCCGACCCGCCGAGGAAGGCCCGCAGGGCATCGAGGTCCCGCAGGGGCAGGAGGCCGTCGCCGGGGGCGGCCCCCTTGAGCGGGGCGCGCACCACGATGTCGAAGACGCGCCCGCTCAGGGACTCGTCCAGGGCCGCGCCGATGCGGACGAGCACCCGGGAGCGCAGGGCCTCGAGCAGGCCCTGGAAGACGTAGAGCACCAGCGCCAGCACGCACAGGCCGACCAGGGTCGGTACCGATCGGCTCGGGATGACGCGATCGTAGACTTCGAGCATGAAGAACGAGCCCGTTAGATAGAGCACGTTCACGAGCCCGCTCATGGCGGCCACGCCAATAAAGGCCGTGCGGCACCGCGCCAGGGCCGAGACCAGTTCGGCCGAATCCCGAGACTTCGTCACGATGGGCTTCCTTCTCGGCGGCTCCTGAGCAGCCCGCCCCTTTCGAAAACTGGATTTTGCGCGAACGACCAGGTCGGAGCAAGGCTTCTACCGCTCATGACCGACGCTGTTCAGGCACCCTATTGGTCTGCATTGTGGCGAGGATCAGGTGCGGAGTGGGCCGACGTGAGAATTCGGGAGCCGCAGGGGCGGCGCCAGCGCTCGTCGATCAGGATGGCCCCAGGCGCGTGAAGATGCGGTGAATCGGCTCGCCGACGGGGGCCACGGCTCGGGGGCGCGCCCTTCCCCATCCCGAGAAGAGGGGGACGGTCCGGCGCGCTGGCGGTTCAGGTCACGCGCCACGGCGCGAGCCCTGCCCCCGAGCCTTCCGGCAGGCTTACAGGAGAGGCGATCGGTGGAGATCTGGCGGTGCGGACTTCGTGGCGTGAACTTCGCGGCCAGGACTTCGCGGCCCGGACTTCGCGGCCCGGACTTGCCAGTGTCAGGACACGCCCCGGATGACGGATCGCCTGCGGCGACGCGCAACCGTCGTAAAAATGTGATGTATGGGTGTTGACGGGCTCGGACACCGTCCGTATACCCCGCTCATCGGCGGCGGCCAGCGGATTTGGCGGCCAGCCGGAGCTTCTTGACAGACCTGCAGATACTGTATTCGGCCAAAAGCCGGAGATATATCGTTTCTGTCTGTTGTTGGTGTTCTTTGACAAGTGAATCTGAGAAAGAGAAGCGTGGGCGGCGATTATTGTCCTTGCGGATCCCTGTAGTGGGGATTGTGAGACGATTGCTGACACGTTTCGAGAGCTCACCATGACCCGGGCGCGCTCCTCCAGGAGGTCGCGGTCG